>JBLNFG010000777.1:0-4285 GCA_050263495.1 Myxococcales bacterium
TCGAGCCAATTCGCGTTCGTTCGCGATTTTCACCAGTATCATGGAATGCGAGCTAACGGTATCGGGGCGTGTACCCCTTGGCGTCATCGGTATTTGGCGCTTGGCGCCGTACTTGGCTGCCAAGTATGCCAATGCCGATGCGCGGCCATGTCCGGGCCATCGTGCCGCGATGGGGCCGTTCTCCAACAACGACGCGATGTTGCGAGATTGCGTGATCGGTTGCCACACTGGCTCAACCGGTGTTCGAGGTCAGCAGAGATGCCCGCGCTGATACCCGGGGCAAGGGCAGTGAAAACAACGGATCTTGCCTGCTCACCGACTCGGAAACCGCGTATCGACCGAAGTCCTATTTCTTCTGCGCGCGGGCCGTGTCACTTGCGACACGAAGCCGCGACCCAGCCAAGATGTGCGACGGATTCGAGATCCCATTCACCGTGGCCAGTTGCCGGGGCGGAACCTTGAAGGATTCAGCGAGCTCGGAGAGGGTGTCGCCGGGCTTGATCCGGTAATAGGTGGGAACCTCCTGCGCCTTTTGTTTCTCGCCGCGGTACGCGAACTCTGCTTTGCGTTCGCGCGATTCGTTACCCGCGCTCGTGCTTGCGGTGCCGCGCTCCGACTTGGAACGCGCGCGCGAGTCGTTACTCGGCGTCGCCGTGCCGCGCTCGCCGGCACGCTCCGACTTGGCGCGCTCGCGGGGTTCGTTGCTAGTACTCGCTGCGTTGCGTTCTCGGGCTTCGTTGCTTGCCGTCGACGCGCCGCGCTCACTACGCTCCGATCGTATGCGTTCGGTGCGGCTATCGCCGCGGTCCGAGTGATTGACGCGCTCGCCGCGCTCGCTTCGTTCGGAGCGATTCGCGTGATCGTCGTACATGCTGGATGAAGAGCGTCGAGATTCACCGTCGATGGATACCAGACTACGATCGAGCGGGCGCGACATTGCAGGCGTCTCAGAGCGTCGCGAAGTCCCTTGGCCGTCGTTATCGCGCTCGCGTCGGCTCGATTCCGCGTCGCTCGGACGGTCATTGCGTCGGTCGCGTGAGTCGCGACTGCTCGAATCACGACTGCTCGAATCACGACTGCTCGAATCACGGCTGCTCGAATCGCGACTGCTCGAATCACGGCGCGCATCACCGGTGCGATCGTCGTTGCCAGGTTCTGCGTCGCCACCGGGCTTGGTACGTTCCAAGCGCGAACGCCAATTGGCGTCAACCTCGTCGCGTCCCCAGTCGAAGTCCGAGGCGACCTTGAGATCGTAACCCTGGCCGCCTTCTTCTTCGAGCAGGCGTGGCAACATCGCCTTGGCGCGCGCCAATCCTCGGCTCGGGACGTAGACGTAAACGGGTGATCCAATATCCGGAATCGAGTCACCCACGATCTGAGGATTGAGTTCCTTCAGCTTGCGTGCGCTGGTTCCCGCGGCGCGCGCCACGAGTGTGAGACGTGTGTGTGGCGGAACTTCGATGCGCGACGCCGAAATTGGCGAAAGTCGCTCGATACCGTCGAAGCCGAAGTATTCGAGGTTACGTAGGATGACCGCGACGGCCAGGATCTTGGGCACATACAAGGCCGTCTCGCGCGGCAGTGCGTCGGGGATCTTCGCGAGCGTAAAGAAGTCTTCGGTGCGCGTCGTCTGCAACCGCGTCGACAACTGTTGGTAGCCAAGGTTGTACGCGGCAAGGGCCAGGTGCCATGACTCGAACTGCGCGTGTAGATCGGACAGATGCGTTAGCGCGGCTTCAGTTGACTTCCAGATTGATCGCCGCTCGTCGTAGCCGCGCTGCACAGACAAACCATAGGCTCTGGCGGTTTGCGGCATGAATTGCCAGAGGCCCGCAGCTCCCGCAGATGAGGTCGCGCTTGCCCAACAGCCACTCTCCACGAACATCACGGCCATCAAATCGATCGGCAAATTGAGGCGATTGAGTGCAGTCGTGACGACGTCGCGGTAGGCTCCCGAGCGTCGCAACCATGCGGCGAACGTCTCGCGTCCGCGCGGGCTCGAGGCAAAGTATCGAATGTAACGCGCCACCTTTGGGTCACGCGGCACCGCCAGATCGGGGCGCTTCAAACCACGCAACCAATCACCGGCAGCTGGAATTTCCGCTTCGATCGACTGCGCCAGATCGTAATCGGGTGAATCACAACTCGCGTCCGGCGGAACCGAACCCAGGTGGTCGCGCCGCGGTTGCCCATACTCGGGAAAGATCGCGCCCTCGTCCATGCGCAGCGCGCGCAGCTCCGCAGACTCGGCACTGGGCCTGCCAGGTGGGGGAGGAACCGCTGGCGGGGTGACGGTCGACGCCGGGATTGGCGCGGCGGCGGTCATGCTCGCGACCGGCATACGCACGGTGCCGCCCGCGCCTTCAGCGCCGCCCGCGCTCCCAACCGGCATGCCTGGCTGGGAAAACAGCGCAAAACTTCCAAGGAGAGCCAGGGGGTAGCTAACAATCTTGTCGGAGCCCATCGGTACCCTACGTTTACCTACCCCTGCTTACATGGCCAAGTTGCTGACGGCGAAAATTGGCGCGTGCCCCTCGGGCCTAACCACTCACTTTCGCCGCGGAGTTTCGGCTTTCTTGTGGGTCTTGACGGCGCAACGACTTTGCTGGGCCGAACGACTCACCGATCCACCAGCCCGGTAGGTCCGCCCGTCGCGACGGGGCAACAGTCGGAGTCGCACGAACATCGGAGTCGCACGAACATCGGAGTCGCACGAACATCGGGGTCCGTCGAAACCGTCGACAGGACACCCCCTCAAAGCGCCGAACGCTGTGGTCTCTGGCAGCCTTGACGGTGGGTGCATTTTGCACTCTTCAAGTCGCTTACGTTAGGCAAATGTATGGCAGATTTAGCGTAGTGAATTTGGTGGATTAGAACTGGTAGAACCTCGCTAAAGTGCCCTCATTTCTGCCCTAAAGAGAGCACCTCTCCGCCCAGACGCCGCCCTCGCCCGATGCAGCACCGAGCTGCAGACGAATGTCGGAGTCGCACGAACGTCGCAGTCGCGCGAACGTCGCAGTCGCACGAACGTCGCAGTCGCACGAACATCGGGGTCGCGCGAACGTCGCAGTCGCGCGAACGTCGGGGTCCAATCTCAACGGATTGGGATCGATAGGCTTAGTTGATCGATGGCGAGTTGGCCGTAACGGCGCGGCTCGACTTCAATCAGAAGACTTCCCGTTTGTTCAGTCACACTAACAATGGGGCCCACTGGCGGCGACTGCGGAAACAGCCCGTGGATTCCGTCGAGCAGGCGCTGACGTAGGCTCTCGACATCCCCCTGGTAGCGCGAACGGTAACTGTTAATGAGGTGCACGATGCGGCTCGCGAGCATTTGATCTTGCAGCGTCGCCGCGGGACGGCTTTGGTTTCCCGCCGCGTTCGCGGGACGAAATGCCGTCGGACAAGCGACGACTCGCACGCGGTCACGATTCTTCTCCGGGACGAGCACGCTAATGCCGATGGCACCGAGATCGAGAGCCATTTCCTCGCTGCAGAACCAACGCGTCCCGATCGCGACCGTACCCAGATCCGTGTTCAGTTCGTATACCGCGCGGCTGCGTAGTTGGGCGCTGCCCCAGTTTTCGGCAAAGAACGGCTCGCCGTCGCGGGCCAGTGATCCTAGGACGAGGTTCGAGAGCGCGATGCCCGCCGGGATGAACGCCCAGCTCGTTTCGCGGTCGCGGGGTTGCGAACACTCTGGACCTCCGCGGACGACCTTTCCTGAGAGAGGTTCCGCCTCGCATAGGTCGTTCGCGGTAAGGAACAACCAACGTGCGGATTCGCGCCGTGTGAGCGTTTCGAACAATGGGCGCGCCGACTCCGCGAGCTTGAGCCGCGGTTGATAGTTGCTGGGGGCGGCGCGGTTGAACCAACTGGCGTCCAGTGTGGCAACGACCGGCACATTCTGACTGCTGGCCCAATTGCCCAGGAAATTGAGGCATTCGGCGTCGCGTGCACACGCTTCGAAAGGAGCCTCGTACACCACCAAATCGACGTCCATCGATTCGAGTTGGTCGAGGGCGTGGCTCAGTTCATCGAGATCGCCCGAACTCGGTACGACCCAAATCTCGATCTGCTTGCTCGTTCCCTGTGCCTCGAGCAAGAACCGTAACGACTGCCACACCCGTCGCAGCCGCTGGTATTCCGGATCTTCGAGCGCGGCGCAGAGCAGCTCAGACATGGCCGACTCGACCCTGGCACCTGCCGCGCGATAAGGTTTGCCGTCGGGTTCGGAGGGACGCGACGGCTGCGACGGCAAGTCGACCAAATCGAACAGAGATCC
>JBLNFG010000778.1:0-2862 GCA_050263495.1 Myxococcales bacterium
CGAGCGATAAGGCTTCGAACACCAAGACTGTGTTCGTCGCGAACCTGGCAATGGATCAGATGCCGCTATCTCGGACTCGTGGCTCTTCCGATTAGTGGCATCGCCGCTGTGTGGCTTCACCTGCTCGTGCTGGTTCTCGTGAAGTCCCGATAGCAGTTATGCCTGTCTCTGGTTTCTTTTCGTGGGTGCGAGGAGCGAGGGTGCTGTCCAAAGCCGTAACGCCGACGGTGTCGAAGTAGACGGCCAAGTTGGGTCTGCGCAGCGGATCGCGCGAGGGCGACGGCTGGCAGTGTTCAACACTCGGCGATCCGCACGACGGGAGCGTCCGTGATTGAGTTCGACCGAATTACTGTTCCCCTCAAAGTTGACGGGGCTCTATAGCAGCCGGCCAGTGGTCACCGTGTATCGGCGGCTCGGCTTCGCACTGCCGATACACGGGGCCACCGCCGCTCGCGCACGCCACCGCCGCGACGAAGGGCGGGCGCGCCGCTCGCACACGCCACTTGCTGCGCGCCACCGGCGACACGCGGCTCGCGATGGTTCGGTCAATCGCGATTGAGGCGAACTGTGAGTCGCTTCTCTTGCAGAATTAGCGTGCCGACCAAGCTCTGTTGATCGTCGTCGAGGGCTGCATCCAGACTGATGTCCTGGATGCTCGTGTTCGCGCTGCACCCCGCAGCACTGCAAGTGCACCCAAAGGACTCAATCCCGTCGCACATACTTAGCTGTTCGCAATTGACGTCTACCGTAGGATCTCCCTGCGTCCAACTGTTACCGGTGGTCGTGGCCGGAATGGTACAGGTGGTCCTTGGCATGTTGATCGATTTCAGCAAGGTGTAAGGAAGGCACTTGTAGAACGGCTGCTCTTCCGTGCCTCGCAATGCATCGAGATAGGGCGTCTGCAGCGCGCAATAGGAGCTGAATGGCTCGGTACTAGCCGTTCCGAAGCGAATGCGCTCACTCTCGACGCGGGCACTGTCGATCGGGTACTCGAAGCCCGAGAATACCACGTTCGAAATCTTGCCGCCTTCACCCCAATACGTCGCAGAGGTGTGCGGCGGATAGTATGCGGCTGGATCGGTGGGTGCGGTGATGAGCTTGCGATCTCCGAAACGAATCGACCCTCGACCTTGTTCATCGAGTACCAACTGCACGCGATCGGTCTCGTCTTCGAATTGGTACGCCTCGACGTAACCAACCCAGGTTGCGGCGTAGGCTGCTAGATCAGATTTCGCCAAGGCAGGGTTCTTCTCACCGATGTCCGCGGGCGCATCAGAACAAGCGGTAAACCCCATTGCAGCCAGAATCATGGTCGAAACGGTACCCATCCAATACTTGGTCATCGTGACCTCCTACTATCGGGGTCAGTCTCCAGGGGCGTCGAATCCTTGTCAGACGAGACACCTTTTGTGTTCGATATGCTGTCGGAGATGCCGCAGAGGCGACGCACGCGCTCATGGTACACGCCGCTTGTCGCGCGACGTAAGTAAGCTTCGCCCGTACGACGCGCAACCTCAGGGGCTTGCTGCTGGCACTCGGCCATCACCCGTGCTGCCGCTCGCTCATCGAGCAGTGTTCCACGCGGGAACCGTTGATCGAGTTCACGCAGCAATCCGAGCGCCAAGAGCGAATTTTGGGCCCGAATCGCACGCTCCGCGCGTTTCAGCAGTGCTAACTCTTCGCCGATCGGATCGGATGTGGCCAGTGGCAAGCGGTTGCCGTCAGACTCGTTCCCCTGAGCCCGTCGGGGCGCCGGCGATCCCGACGCGGAATTGAGCGCAGCCGCGGCCGCCGAGGCGGAATTGAGTGCAGCCGCGGCTGCGGATGCGGCACTGAGTGCAGCCGGTGACACGTCGGGTGCGCGCACGGTCGTCGCGTTGGGCTCCTCAGGGGATGGCATCGCTGCTGCGACGTCTGGCGGCACCCTGCTTCGGTTCTCGGCGACTTGGGCTGGAAGTGTGTCATTCGCGCGGCGGTTGTGCTGACCGACGACGAACCCCCCACCGAACCCTGCGCCTGCGCCCAAGAGGGCGCACGATAGCGCCAACCCCTTGCGTGTGACGAGCCAGCGCTGTAGCCGCGTGAATGCACCGTTCCCCGACGCCGCGATTGCCGAAACCGTTGCCGCGCCGCCCAAACCCAAAACCAGCCGATCGAAGACCCGGGCTTCGTCTGCAGCAGTGGGTTCGATGAAGGCTCGGGCGTCCGAGAGGATTGTACGTTCGAGATCATCGAGGTTGTTCATTGACACCTCCAGCGTCACGGCTGGCCAACGCATCACGAAACGAGAGCCTCACGTGGTGAATTCGCGAGTACACGGTATTCACTGGGACGCCGAGCATCTCAGCCACTTCCGTGGCTTTCATGCCCTCGAGTTGGGTGAGCACGAAGACGGCGCGCTTCGATTCATCTAAGCTATCGAGGAACTGATTCACGAAATCCCAGGCGCGCGCCCGATTGAGCTCGCTCTCTGGATCGGGCGATCCACTCGGAAGCGCCGGATCCACCGGTACGAGGCCGCCCCTGCGGTGCTCACGGCGACGATAATTGGAGGCAATGTTGTAGGCGATCGCGAAAATCCACGTGCGCGGCGCCGCACGTTGTTCGAATCCGCTCAACTGCCGATGCACCACCACGAACACATCTTGGGTCGCATCGTCCAGACTCGCGGGCTTTACCCCAAGGCCCCGCAAGCAGCGCCAAACGAAGGCAAAGTGCTCCCGATAGAGCGACTCGAAGCTCAAGGGAGCGGCCGTCGCCAAGGGGTCGGGAAGCTTGCAGAGAGTCTGGGTCACCGCACCTTGGTCTATGTCCGGCTCTGCGGGATCCTTCATTGCCAGTCGATTTCCAGCCCCGCGTTCA
>JBLNFG010000779.1:0-7171 GCA_050263495.1 Myxococcales bacterium
AGGCACCAACATCTGTCTTCCCTCAATTTGTGCTGAGATGAACCCGCACGCGCCAAACTGCGGAGTACAAGGCGCGGATTGTGGCACCTGCCCTGCCTGCGTGCCGGATTGTCAGGGCCACAACTGCGGATCAGACGGGTGCGGCGGAACCTGCGGGACTCCCACTGAAAATCAGATTTGCCTCGGTGGGCAACTGGTAGACGCCTACGACCCAACGCAGGACCATTCCAGTGGCTTCCCCACCGCGATCCCCGTCAACTTTGAACCGCCTGCTGAGGAAGCGGGCGCCCTTGACTCTTCATTCCGGATTAGCGACCGCGGAACTGCAGCCTACACCATCCCGTTGCAGCTCCCGCCAGGGCGGCACGGTTTGGTCCCGAATCTAAGCCTGACGTACGAGAGCAGTCGATCGACTGGAATGGTCGGACTCGGTTGGGGAATTGGTGGGTTCTCCAAAATAGAACGCTGTAACCGTACGCTCGCGGTGCACGGCGTAGCGGCGCCGGTCCAACTCGTTCCTGAAGATGCTTTATGTCTGGACGGCGTAGTACTGGTGGAGAGCGCTGGAGGCGGCCTTAAGCCCGCCCCAACACACGATACCGAGCTGGAGCGCTTTCAGGTCATCCGCGCTTCCGGTGAGGAGTACCGCGATGGTGCCTATGTCGGGCCCTCATCGTTTCGCGTGTGGACGAAGGAGGGCCACATCCTTACCTACGGCGCGGTAGACGTCTACAACACTCTGGCGGTCGGCGCGAGCTATACGCGTACCGATGCCATCGTTGATACGAACAACGTGCACCGGGCGTGGCATCTATCGCAAATCGAAGATCACGCGGGAAATTTTGCCTCATTCGTGTACGAGCGAACGACGGAGCTCCGGTATCCGCGCGCCGGTGATGCAGTCTACGAACACACCACCGAGATCGTGCCGCTACGCATAGGCTATGGTCTGAAGCAAGATCCAGTGAGTCCTGGCTCGAGCCCGTACTTGGCTCAGACTGCCACTGTCTACTTCTCGTATGTGGCGAATCCGAAGCCGACACATCACTATGTGGCGGGGCATCTTACCTATCAAACGAAGTTACTGTCCCGCATCGACACGTATGCGTTCGGTAGTGCCGGTGCCTCGAAGCACGCGGTTGCCACCTACAAGCTCGATTACACGGCTCCCGATGACCTTGGTCCAAGGCTCCAGAGTGTCACTCAATGTAGCCAGGGCGCCGGAACGTCCGGGGCAACGGTCGAACGCTGCTTGCCACCGACGAAGATGGAGTACACCACCTTCGAGGGATATCAGAAAATTGACTTCGACGGGAACGGCATAGAGTTGGGCACGTGTCTTGCGTCCGATCCAGACGGCGATGGCCGTGAGGAAGCGGCGTGCGCAAAGCATCGGGTCATCTTCGACGACGCTGCTGGTACAATCAACGTGATTGATCCAGGCGAGTTTCGCTCCGGTGGCGGCTCGATTGGCAACCTCGTGATGGACGTCAATCGCGACGGGTTGGACGACAACGTCAGCTGTTGGGACCACTTGATCTACATCACGAAGCGCTCTGGCAACGGCTTGCGTTCGGAAGCGGTGCCACTGTTTTTCGAAGGCGATCCCATTAATCCAGGGAATTTTCATGGGCCACCGGATCTCTGTCGCTTAGGCGACGTGGATGGCGACGGCCTAAACGATCTGATCATAATGGGGGCGCGCACAATCGCCTGGAAGCGACAGGAAAAGGACGGCCTTGGGCCACAGCAGATCCTGATTCAGCGTGACAAGATCGATCTGCAATACTCGGAACGCATTCTTTCGTTCGATGTTGACGGCGACGGGAAAACGAACTTCTTCCTTATCGAGCCAGGCACTCTAGCTATCGTTCCTATCACCAATAACAACAAGCTCCCGATTGACTCGCCATACTATTGGCCAGTTGGTCCAAAGACCCTGGACGTCAACGGCGATGGTCTCCTGGACTTGCTCGTCACCTCCCATGAGGACGGGCCAACCTTACTGGTCAACACCGGTCGTGGGTACTTCCACTCTAAGCCTTTTCGTGTGCCGGAAAACTGCCAAGGAGCGGCTCTGCTGCTTGGTGTGATTGTGCTTGATGTCGATCACGACGGTCGGGACGACGTAGTGCCTGCGAAGCAAAGCGACGCATGCCCGACGGGGCTGATGCGAGCTACTCGGAACGCTGAACTAACGTGGGACGCAAGTGCGCCGCGTCAGTTCGACGGCGGCAGCGCATTGCGCACGCTTGACTTGAATGGCGACGGGGTGGAGGACGTGCTGGGCTTTGGTGTTGCTTGGGTGAGCAAATCCACTAATCCAGGGCTCCTGCGTACAGTGACCAACGGTCGAGGCGAGCGGATCACGGTGGAGTACAAGCCCTATGTGGATTGGCCCGCTTGGGACGCGCCCGACGGATTCGTCAAAATGAACACCTACCGGCGAGACGTCAGCTCCGCCGCGCTCGACGGTTCTCGAGATCTAAAGCGCGTCACTCCCCTGGTCAGCTCTTACCGTTCCGATCAAACCAACTACAAGACGGGCGGCTTGGCGATTGCTGGCTCGTCGCACCGCCTGCATTATGTCACGGCCCGAGCGGGCCTCAACGGGCGTGGCTGGTATGGATTTGCCGAGAAGTGGGACGCGCTGCTGGATCCCGACGGCAATATGGTGAGCGACGCACGCACGTACTTTCACAACGACGAGTACTGGCGTGCGGGCTTGGTTGCGAGCACCGAGCTTACGACGGGAAGGCTACCGAGCGGGTACCCGCAGGTGATCGCCACCACGAACCATTGGCAAGAGCTCACCAGCGCCTTGTCGGGTAGGCCCTATCCGTGGTTGCGGAGCCAAGTCACGATTGAAAAGGAGATCAACGAGTACCGCCGAACGGATCGGGAGTGGGTGCCCGACGATTACGGCAATTCCATGCTGGCTTCCACCAAGATCGCTGTGGGTGGCACGGAACGCACGAGCACGGCCATTGAAACCTCCTATGCCATCGACCCCTCGCGCTGGCTCATTTCCTTGCCCGAGTTCGTTAGAACCACCGATGCACACGGCAACGACTCCGAGTACCGCGAGACGAAGTACACCTATACTCCCGACGGCCTAGTCGATACGGCGATCCGTGAGCCGAATCGTCCCGCGCTGAAGCTGACGACTACCTACCAGCGTGCCCCGGTATCGCGCAACGTCGAGAAGGTAACCTCGGTCGACGCCGAGGGACACTCGCGCAGTGAGCGCATCGTGTACGACCAGCGCGATTGGTTTCCGATCGCGTACGAGAACGCGAATGCCGAGGTCACGGAGCTGCAATACGATGAACGCAACGGCAGGTTGCTCACCACCAAGGATGCCAACGGTGTCGTCGTCCAATGGGGCTACGATCCATTCGGTCGGATCGAAGTGGTGAAGACTCCCACGCAACAACTACAACGCTCCTACGCACGCTTCGACTCGTTCATCGGTAATCCGATCACCGGGAGCCTTTGGGGAGCCGAGTCGCAGCAGGAGACGATCAGCCCGAGCGGTCGCACTACCCAGAGTACCCTTGATGGGTACGGTCGCGTGGTCCGAACCGCAACCACGGGCTTGAACGGCAAATTGGTGTTCGAAGAGACGCTTCGGGACTGGGCAGGTCGAGTCCTGATGCAGACGCAGCCACACGTCACCCACTCAGTGTCCCAGGGAGCCTACCAGTATCCGCGCGACATTCTCGGGCGTGTGAGTTCGCAAATCACCCCGGACGGGCGAGAGACGCAGTTTGCCTACTATAACGCCGGCAACGCGGTGGAACAGGGGATTATCTCGGATAGCCATGTCTTTGCTACGATGCAGCTCGATCCGAACGGATTGGCCACGTACCGCATGGCAGACGAGCGCAACCTCCCTTCTCAGGTGGTGCAGTACGACGTGACCAGCGGCGCTGCGCCCATTGACGCTATCAGTGCGGGAATCGCATCGGTCAGCACCTACGAGTTCGGCGCCTTCGGCGTTCCACGGCGCGTCAAGGACGCGGATGGCGAGGAAACGCTCCTGCAGACCGACGCACGGGGCAGACGCTACGAGATCGCGTCCGATTCGATTGGTTCGACGCAGACCACGTACAACGCTTTCGACGAGGTGGTCGAAGAAACGGACGCCAATGGCCAAAAGCTGTGCTTCAGCTACGACGTCCTGAGCCGCCCCACCGCGATGCGCCGCGCGGGTGCGAATGGACTGTGCGAGCCGACGGGCGAAATCGTCTCAAGCTGGCAATACGGCACCAATCTTGGCGAGATCGGGAAGCTGGTATCGAGCTATCGTCAGTCGAGCGCGGGCGCGACTCTTGGCACGGTGGAGACGTATCGATACGAAGTGGAAGTGCCAGGGGTGGCTTACGCGGGTCGACTGAAGTCGATCGAGCAGTTCGTTCCTGGGCTCAGCGACAGCCTGGTCACCTCCTACGACTACGATGGCCCGCATGTCAGCGACGTGCATTACCCAAGTGCAGCCGACGTGCCCTTCTCAGTGCACTATACTTGGGACACTTACGGCAATCTGACGTCGATTGACGACTCGAGTGTTCCCGGCACTCAGTCGACCAACTACTGGAAGTTCATCTCCGATCACGAAGGCGTGCGCATTGCGTCGGAGTCGATGAACAACCTCATCGCGACGGAGTACTCCTATAACCAGCTCGGGACGAGTTGCGGTGCCGACGCCGGATCGTGCATGCCTGGCTCGCTGCGTACGCTGCGCACGCACCGGATCGACAGTCCAGTGCAGGGTTTGCAGCATTTCGAGTACACCTACGATCAGAGCGAGTATCTTCGGCAGATTGAGTCGCTGGACTCGACGGGACTCGTTACGGACCGCAGCAAGTACGTCAATGACGTGTTTGGGCAGCTGGTGCACGAAACCATCGGTATTTCTGCAAGTACCTGGAACGAAATTTCCTACGCGTACTCACTCGGGGGCGATCTCGCGTCCGTGGAGACCACCGCTGCCGGTGGTTCGAGCACGATCCAGAGTTACTCCTATGCACCCGCGCGGCCGCGGTTAGTGCAGACGTTCGACGGAGCAAGCCAGGCAACGACCTACGGCTACGATGGCAAGGGTCGACAGATCGCCCGTAACGGTCACCACGTTGCGGCGACGAGTCAGGTGATCGACTACAACGATCTGGACTTGCCTGAACGGCTGACGGTCGGGGGGAGTGAGGTCCATCGTTTCGAATACGCGGCAAGTGGTCGACGCACGGTCAAGCGCAGTCCCGAAACCACGACCATCTATGCCGGTGATCACTATCGTTGTACGGGCGTAACGCAGCCCACGAGCGGAAGCGTCGCCTGCAGTGAGCACTTCTACAGCGTCTTCTTCGGAGATCGACTGATTGCGGAGGTGACCAAGGACGAGTTTGGCAACGAGGAGAAGCGTCGACACGTGCACGGTGACCACCTGGGTTCACCGTCCCTCATGACCGACGAGACAGGTGTCGTTACCGAGAAGCGGAAATTCAGCTCCTTCGGTAACCCCAATGCGCCCTTTGCCGACGACACCCTGAGGACAGGCTTCACCGGTCACGAACACGACTCGGAACTCGGTCTCGTCAACATGCGCGGACGCATGTACGATCCGAAGTTGAAGCGCTTCCTAACGCCTGATCCGTTCATCACCGAGCCATTCACCCCCCGCGGACTCAACCGGTTTGCGTACGTTCAAAACAGTCCGTTGAACTTCGTAGATCCGAGCGGGTTCGATGGTGAACCGAACCGAAGTGGAATGCAGGGCGGCCCAGACGGTATGCAGCAGTTCCAGGGCCAGTCGGGTTCTACCAACAACCGTTCGATGGACCAAGGTGGAGGCCCAGGAAACGCGCAGGCGCCGAGCGGCTGGTACGCGAGTGGCAACGGGTATGGCGGGTACTTCACCGACGCAGACGAACTAATGGCACCGAGCTCATACGAGGACAGCGGCAAACCCTACGATGGGGCTCCGATGTACTACAGCCATGGCGCGAACGGTCCCATCTGTGCGTTGCCAGGCGGTCCACCGCCAGGGCCGAGTGGGGACTCGATGTACGGTGGTGGTGGCTCGGGCGGTGGCTCGCAGCAAAGTGGCGGCGCGACGAGTGGTACGTCGGGGCCGTCGACGGATGTCGGCAAGCACACGCAACGGGATGGAGCTCACCCGCAAATCCGAACACCAGGGGATCTTGCCCTCTTGACCGCCACGGAGTTGTTGAAGGAAGGGGTATGCAACATCTTTGGATGTGGAGCGGCTGGGGCTTCCTTCGCTGAAGGCGGCGAAGAACAAATGTCGCAGGTAAAGAAGATCCTCCAGTCGGTGCTGTTCTTTGGGTCAGCCGGACTGGGATCGGTGATAGGCAAGATTGCAGCTCAAGGAGCAACCGCGAGTTGGAGGAGCGTTAAGGCGTGGGGACACACCTTTGGTCAGCATGGTGCTGGGGCCAAGATCACCAACGCGTTGCGGGGACGAGCGGCGGGAACAGGGACTCCCCAAGGACAATGGCTCAATAATGAAGCGGCGGCAGAATTTCTTTCCGGGCAAGCTCGCGGTATTCAAGGAGCGGCAAGCGCCCGGATTCCAGCGGGACTTGGGCAGGTTATCATGCCCGACGGAACTATCATTGCAGCTACGCACGCAACAATAATCCCGAATCCCGCTGGCGGATTACGAACGGCATTCCCTACCCTGTGAGAAGAGATGAATAGCAATCTAGAAATACGCCTGGAGGGGCCCCCCAGTATCGGCACCGCAGCACAGTGTGCGGGAAGGCGCTACTCCGATGACAACGACGACGTGCGTACGATGTTGGCTGACGTCTGCGCGGCGCTGGAAGAAACCGTCAGCGTGCGCTTCATAGTGCGCGCATTCGATGAAATGGAATGGCCCGTCTCGCTGAGTACGGACCTTTGCGTTCTGCTTGAGCAATTGCCGCAGGTTGCGCACGCTACAGAAAACAAGCAGGCATTTGATCTGGACTTCTTCGAGCAGGGGCTCGAGAGGACGCTGCATTTTCAGCCCGATGGCTTAGACTTCATCGTGTCATGCACGAGCTACCATTCTAGGTGGGTACCCGCGATGGAAGCCGAACGCATTTCAATGGCGGAGATTCGCGGAGTGCTAGGTAGGCTCATCCACGAATTTGGGCGTCTTGCT
>JBLNFG010000780.1:0-5154 GCA_050263495.1 Myxococcales bacterium
GTTGCGACATCCCTGTGATGCGTAGCCGTGGCCGCAAACCTGAGGCGCTGCCGCCCCGGATAGCAACAGTCGCTAATGACAACTCGCGCATGCACCGGCCTAAGGCTTCTCGCTCACGGCGATCTGTGGCATCCTGTCGAGCATGCGAACCGAGTTCGACAGGGTGCTTCTAGGAGCATACCTCGCGTGTTTTGCAGCCGTTGGCGGCTGTAGTATGAAACGTGCAGCCGCCGATGAGGTTCCCCTGTTAGCCGCTTCGGCACCGGTTCCGGACTTGTCTGGAGTCGACCAAGGCGGCCGGGTTCAGAAGCTCAAAGATCACGTTGGTAAACCCATTCTGGTCTACTTCTACCCGAAGGACGGAACACCCGGCTGCACCAAGGAGGCCTGCGCATTTCGTGACGTTTGGGATCGCTTCGAGCAAAAGCAGGTGTACCTGGTTGGCGTGTCGCACGACGAGCGCGACTCGCATGAGCGATTTGCGCGTGAACAGCGCATCCCTTTCCCGCTGATCGCAGACACAGACTCAGGCTGGGCCAAGTCTTTCGGGGTACCGAGCCGCGAAGGGCGATATTCTCGGGTAAGCTTCCTGTTTGATAGATCCGGTCATCTCGCTCGTGTATATCCTGCGGTGGATCCGGGTGTTCACGCCGACGCGGTGCTACGAGACATTAACGCGTTGCCTTAGCGGAACGCTAGTCTCCCGCTTTAGCCCACCTACAGCGGCGTACGCGTCTGGTTGCCCAAGGGACGTGGACCCCAATTCGTTGCTTAGGTTGATCTGCTGCGACACTGCCACTTCGGCAGCGTATGATTACGTTGAAACTGTGCCTGCCGTTTAGTGCCGGCTGGCGCATTGCGCATTGGTGGGAGGACTCAATGACGAACCAAGGACGTGATTCACGATCAGCGCTCAGCCGCACGGCGTCCGGCGCCAACATTGAACAGTTGATGCTGAATAAGACGCAGGGCGTTTGGACGATCTCGCCCGATGCCTCCGTGTTCGAGGCCATCTACGCCATGGCGGATCACAACGTCGGTGCGCTGCCGGTCGTGACGGGAGACCAAGTTGTGGGAATGATTTCCGAACGCGACTATGCCCGAAAGCTGATTCTTAGCGGCAAGTCCTCGCTCAACACTGCAGTACGCGAGGTCATGTCCACGGACGTCGTGACCATCACCGAACAGTCCACGGTTGAAGAGTGTATGCGTCTGATGACAACGCACCGTATACGTCACCTGCCAGTGATGCGCGAGCATCAATTGGTGGGCATCATCAGCATCGGCGACATCGTGTACGACATCATTGCTCGGCAAGAGCAGGTCATCAACGAGCTCACCCGTTATGTAGCGGGCTGAGCTCCGATGGCAACGGCAATCGCATGCTGAGCGCCGTACCCTTCTCAGGTTGGAAGCTCAGCTCAAGTGTCCCACCATGGAGCTGCGCGATTTGACGTGCAACGTGAAACCCCAAGCTCACCCCGCCGCGCCTGCTCTGCTTTGCTTCCTCACGATCGGCGTGGGGGCGTGAGGTCGAGCCGAGCGCACGTCTGCGTCCCACCACCATAGCGACCGCACAGCGCTCCATACGCGCGATCTGCACGGCAACCGATCCCCCGCTTGCGTGCCTGAACGCCTCCGAGATCAAGTTTGAAATGGCTTGTCCGACGCGGTCACGATCCCAGTCACCGGATATCAGAGCGGTGCTATCTAGTTCGATCGTGATTCCAAGACGGTCGGCTTCGGGTCTTCGTCGATTCACAATTTCCGCGGTCAGTTGGCTGAGCTCGACCTTCTCGGTGCGGATCTGAGTCCGTCCAGAGGCGAAGGCTGACGCGTCCACAAGCTCTTGGAGCAGGGACTCGACTCTCAACGCTTGCTCCAACGCGTTTTCGAGGCGCCCCTGCAGCTTGCCTTTGGAGCCGTCTGCTCGAGCCAAAGCCTCCAAGCGCAACTTGAGCGCCGTAAGCGGAGTACGCAGTTCGTGCACGGCGAGCGCGATCAGCTCGTCTCTCTCGCTCGAGGCTCGCCTCAAATCGTCACAATCAGTGCATGTTCCAAGCCATGCCACGATACGGCGACTGGTGTCGAACTCAGGCAACGCGCGACACAGATGCCAACGGTAGCTCCCGTCACAAGCACGCCGCAACCGACACTCTGCCTCGTAAGCGACCCCCGCTCGGACGGCGCGCTGCCAGCTCTGCGCGACTCCGTCAGCATCGTCCAGATGAAGCGCCGCTAACCAGCCCGTACCCTTCGCGTCCTCAACACCAATGCCCGTGTACTCGACCCAGCGCTGGTTCGCGTAGTTCATTGCGCCGTTGCAGTCCGACGTCCAGACGATGTGCGGGAGTGAATCGATCAGGTCCACGTTGCCAACGACTTCCCTTGGGGGGAGACATCCCCCTACGTAATGGTGTGGCCCTGCGCGTGGACGTCCAAGATATCGATGAGGCGCGCCAATTGCACAGGTTTGGTCAGAACCTCTGCTACGCCCAGCTCTGCCGCAACTTGGCCTGGTGACGCTGTAATCACCACGACTGGCAGGTCGACGAATCTCCGGTCTCTCAGTAGTTCTTCACGGAATTGCCACCCATTCATCGCCGGCATTCCCAAATCGAGTAGCACGACACTTGGCTCGCAACCGCCATGCAAAAGCTCGAGAGCTTCTACGCCATCGCGAGCACCCACGACGCTGTATCCCAGTTGATCTAACACGTCGCCTAGGGCGTCGCGAATTCCGTTGTCGTCATCAACGACAAGAATGGTCCGCTGTTCCGGCTCGACCTCCTCGTCGCCAAATTCGAGATCAAGCTCGCCCAAATCTCTTGGTTGAGCTGCGTCACTCGCCGGCGCAATCGCCCAAGACGCACGTTCGCGCTCGGCAGACGACAGCGAGCATACGCCTCTATGCCCTGCGGCCGCATGAAGCGCCTTGACTGCTGCGTCACGCTGATTGGGCCAATGCTGGTGTGTGCTGAATTCAATGCCCATAGCAAATCCTATCTTAGTCATCGAACCACGTTGGCGATTCCTGGAGCTCATCGGGCTACGCATCAGCGGTTTGCAGTGCTGAATCCAGCCCACGAGCTACGGATGAGTATCTACATCAGCTGGATCCGCCGTACAAGTGGTGCAATTTGCCGCGGCAATTCGCAGCTTTGAGGCGAGGCCAGTCGAGGGAATGACCACCTGTTCTCAATCTTGAAATGTGGGGGCGAGTTAACGAAACGTGAGGGGAGAGAGTCTGCACATTGGGAATCTGCTTGACTCGTTTCGACCGGCAACTTTGAACTGCGTCGAACAGGTCCTGTAATCCAAACAGGTCTTGCGACGCCCCTGTCAACGGAGCTCATACCCGCAACAATTATGCCGCAGTGATTGCACAAACAGGGCTTCCAGTCCGGGCGAGCGCGTTTTAGGTGAGCTGTCATTCTCGCACCAGAGCAGTCTCAGTCATAAGGGGCGAGAGCCCCGCTCTAGAAACGGCGGACCCTATGCGGTACCTCATTGCAATTGTCGGGCTATTGTTGGTTATTGGTTCCCTGGCTGCCACCAAGGCCAGCCAGATTTCGATGTTGATGGGCTTTGGTGAGCGGATGAAGGCCGCGGGACCTCCGCCGGAGACCGTGGCAACGGGTTTCGTTCAGAAGCAGACCTGGGGCGATACAGTCGAGGCCGTGGCCAGCGTCGGCGCAACGAAGGGTGTAACCCTCAGTAATGATGCTCCCGGGGTGGTTACTCGCATCCACTTCGATTCGGGCGCAATGGCGAAACCAGGCCAGGTGCTGGTCGAATTGGACAGCGCCGTAGAACGCGCTCAATTGGCCTCGCTTCGCACAAAGTTGAAGCTTGCCAAGCTTTCGCTCGAGCGCTCGACGAAACTCGTTGATTCGGGTGCCATTTCCAAGGCACAGCTCGACGTCGACGAAGCGAGTTACCAGGGATTGGCCGCGGACGAACAGGCACTCGTGGCTCAGATCGCGCGAAAGACCATTCGGGCTCCCTTTGGCGGAAGACTTGGCATGCGGGGAGTGAACCTTGGCCAATACTTGGCACCGGGTACTTCCATCGCCGTGCTCGAGTCTGCGGAGGCTGTCCATGTGGACTTCACGATCCCACAAGCAAAGCTCGACCAGTTGAAAGTGGGCGTTCCAGTTCAAGCATTTGCCGTCAATGACGGGCCCGCGATCGCGAAGGGGGCAATCACCGCGATTGACCCAGCATTGGATGTTGCCACCAGAACGGTGAAGGTTCGCGCTAGCGTCGAGGATCCGGAACGAAAGCTGCAACCAGGCATGTTCCTGCGCGTACGCGTTGAACAACCCACCAAACGCGAAGCAATCGTCGTCCCATCAACCGCTATCGTAAGAGCATCGTATGGCGACTCGGTCTTTTGCGTGGAAGCGCCCACCAATCAGACTGGGGCCGCTTCTGGAAAGATCGCACGGCAGCAATTCGTGAAGCTCGGGGAAACACGCGGTGACTACGTTGCGGCTTTGGACGGGCTCGCTGCTGGGCAGGAAGTGGTCACCGCTGGTGCTTTCAAGCTCCGCAACGGCATTCCAATTGTCGTTAACAACTCCGTTCCGCTCGACTTCAAGACGTCGCCCACACCGATAAACCGCTAAAACCGTAAGAGTCTGAGTTGGGCAAGGACCCTCTCCTCGTGGAGCGGCCACATGGGGGGTTTAGCTAGCAACTTTTTGTAGAGCGAACAACAAGCGCTCTGCCTGAGGCTGATTGAAAAGGGGCTGCAGATGAAGATAACCGACCTATTCATACGCCGACCCGTTCTGGCGATTGTGGTAAACCTGGTGATCCTGATCGCCGGAATTCAGGCTATCAGGAGCTTGAACGTGCGACAGTACCCCAAGCTCGAGAGCGCCACGGTCACGGTTCGGACCGCATACGTGGGCGCCAACGCGAAGCTCGTACGCGGATTCATCACCACACCTCTCGAACGCGCCATTGCAGCCGCGGATGGCATCGACTTCATCGAGTCACAGAGTGTCCAAGGTCTCTCGACTATCAACGCACGACTGAAGCTGAACTTCCCGGCCACGAATGCACTTTCGGACATTAGTGCCCGTGTCAATCAAGTGCGCGCAGATCTGCCCCCAGAAGCGGAGATACCCACTATCAACATCGAGC
>JBLNFG010000781.1:0-5121 GCA_050263495.1 Myxococcales bacterium
CAATCCCGACGCGCTGACGAAACCCATGCGATAACGTCTGGATCGTGGTGTCCGCAACCTTCTCTAGCTCGGTCATTCCCAGCGTCTCATTGACGCGCTTGCCGATTAGTTTCGAGGACACACCGCGCAGCCGCCCGACGAACCGCAGGTACTCACGAACCGTCATCTCGCCGTAGACCGGCGGGGGTTCGGGTAAGTACCCCACCTTCGCTCGAATGCGATCCGGATCGTCTACCACGTCGATTCCATCGACGTGCACCTCTCCACTCGTGGGCAGCAGGTCGCACGCGAGAATGCGGAGCGTCGTGGTCTTTCCTGCGCCGTTCAGGCCCAACAACCCCACCACTTGTCCCCGTTCGATGGTCACGGATAACGGTCCGACCGCTCGGTAATCACCATAGTACTTGTACAGGTTACTGATCTCGATCACGGTTGATGGCTCCCTGCCCTGCGACTCCCCGTTTGGGGGGTCCCCGAGTTACCACGAAACGCCTCTGGATGGGACCCGGACCCAAAAACGTCGGCCCACCCAACCCGCCAGACATGGAAACTGTTCCCAAATCTGAAGCCGAGCAGGCCGAAAACTTCCTCGATCAAAATGCAGAGCAGTTCCAGCCGAGCAATTCGGTAGAGCCCGCACGTGATCGGGATGAATTTCGATCGAGGCTCGCGGTGCGTGCGCGCGAGCAGGGTTTCGTTCGGATTGGGGTCGCGCCCGCAGATCCATTCCTCGAGGCGGGCCAAAGGTTCAGGGACTGGCTGCACCAGGGTTTCGCAGGCGACATGGAATACCTGGCCGAATTTGGCTGCCGCGCGGACCCGGGTCGTCTCTTGGCTAACGCTCGCAGCGTTGTCGTAGCTGCGGCAGCGCTGCCGCGACGCTCGGAGCCGTCAACCACAGCCGCCTCGGCCCCAACGGGAATCGTTGCGGACTACGCCTTGGGCCTCGACTACCACATTGCTTTGCGCTCCAGGCTACGCCGGATCGGGCAGGCGCTCGCGGATCTGTCGGGTCGCGCGGTCTGGACCCGCCCCTGCATCGATACCGCACCTCTGTTGGAGCGAGAAGCAGCGCGGCGCGCGGGCGTGGGGTTCATCGCCAAATCGACGATGCTGATTGTGCCGGGGATTGGCCCGCGCGTCTTACTCGCGAGTCTCGTTACTGATCTGGAGCTCTGGTCAGAGCCGATTGAAAAGGACCGTTGCGGTCGCTGCACGGCCTGCATCGACGCATGCCCGACGAATGCCTTCGTGGGCCCCTATCGGCTCGATGCGCGCCGCTGCCTCTCGTATCTTACGATCGAACATCAAGGGAGCTTGCCCGAGGCGACGCGTCGCGCCCTGGACAATCGCCTGATTGGCTGCGACGTGTGCCAAACTGTGTGTCCCTACGACCGCACGGATTCTGCCGAAGTGATGCCTTCAGAGATGACGCCCCGCGCCGCATTGGCCAACCCAGATCTGATTCGCTGGTTAGAGATGAGTGCTTCAGACTATCGCCGCATCACGAAGCGCAGTGCGTTGCGACGGGTAGGTCGGGTTCAACTCATGCGCAACGCCGCAGTTGCGATTGGGAATTCGCGCAGTCCGCAAGCGTTGGCAGCACTCGAGCGGGCGCTCTTCTCCAACAAAAGTCCACTCGTGCGCGCCCACGCAGCGTGGGCGCTAGGAAGATACGGAAGCGACCATGCCAAAGCGTGTTTGCGCAGAGCACTCGATGTCGAATCAGACACGTCAACGCGAGGCGAGATCCTAGCCGCGCTAGAACACCAAACGGCTTGATTCGCCGCGGGCAGCGCCGGTCTGTCTAGAGAACGTGACGTGCTCCTCCCATCCGAGCGCAGCCTGCCGGCGAGCACGGATATGGGAGGAGCAAGCACTCGCAGCGCGAGTGCGGTGGTGGGCAGCAACAATCGTCCATTGAGCAGGTTCAATGGACGATCCGGTTCGGCTACGAGGTGCGTCCGTTGACCGTCGCCAACGGACGATCCGGTTCGACTACGAGCTGCGTCCGTTGACCGTCGCCAACGGACGATCCGGTTCGACTACGAGCCGCGGTTCGACTACGGAGTATTGGACAGTAACAAACGTCCATTAGCCGTCGGCAATGAGGATTCTAGTCGATGATGGTGGCGACGCGGGGAAGTGCGCCCCAACGATACAAGCGTGCTGCCCCTTCTCTTGCTGAGCGAGGTTGCCAATAACACCGAGCAGGCGGCGCCGCGTTGCTTCGGAAATGCTCGCCGGAACGCTAAATAGTAGGCGTGCCGCCGCGCGCCGATCCAGGGCAGAAACGAGCCGCTCACCGTGTGACAAGACCCTCTGCTCGAGATTCTCCGAGCCGTTCGAAGACATTGCCAGCGCGACCACCACCGTATTAACGCTCGAGTGCTGGAGAATCCAACTCGCCGAACGCTCGACGAGCTGCAGCAATGACTCGTCGGCTTGCTGGTCCAGACACGCAATCCTGGCTGAGGCTACCCACGTCGGTTCTTCTGCGTCTGATTCAATCACCAGCAGACACGTTGGCGTCACGATTTCCGGCAAGTCTCCTCCGTCCCCGTTTTCGCTTGCGAAAGTCGTGCCCAATAGGCGCAGTCGTCATTCACTCGCAATCGCGGCAGTTGTGAGGTGGTTCAGCGATGGCCGTGCGCATTGCACGCGCAGAGGAGTGCGACTCCGGCAAATTCGGCGCGTTCCGATGCTGTTCGCGCTCTGGAATCGGACGGCGTCGTCGCGGATCTCATTTCGCTACGGTCGCGCTTCGGGCTGATCGATGCGAGGCTCTGCGATTTGCGCATGCACGATTACCCACTCCTTCGCACTTCGTTCGAGCGTGAGAGCGAACTTACGCGGTTCATTCCGGCGCGTGCCCGTTGTGTCCACAATGTCCAGAATTGCCTCACCCTTCGCCGTCGCTCGCCTGCCATCCTCGTCGAGCTTCACTCGAACGTCGAACAGCTCCACAGTCATCGCCGAGAGATCCCGCGTGTATTCGACCGCGGCGTTCACTAGCGAATCCGTATCGACGGTGGACTCACCGCTCGGCTCGATCAGGATCGTCACTGGACTGGAGACTCGCTGACGCAGGACCGTGTTGAGCACGTCCCGCCAGTTCTGACGCGATCCATTCACGTCATAATTCAAAGCGTCGGCCATCGATTCGAGGTCACCGCGAATCCGATCTGCATCGGATCTGCGCAAAAACAGCATGGCGCCAACCACTGCCACAAGTAGAGCGAACCAAAGCCACGGACTCACAACGCGATGCTTCACGCGCCGGAGGATAGCGTAATCGAGAAACCCTGGCGCAGCTCCGTTACCTGCGCGGAAGCATTCTCCCACCGCGCCGTACTAACCCGTCTATGACGCAAACTAGCTTGGACGACTCCTCCGAAATTGCGCGATCGCGGCCGGCAACACTTGCGAATCTGGCCGATTTCCTCTATCCCATTAGCATGCAAACCGGCAAACGTTGGGGTCTCGCCTTGGTTGGCTCCGTGGCAATCAGCCTCTTGGTTCCAAGCAATGCCTCGGCGCAGACGCCCCCACCCGCGGGCCCAGTCGCCCCCCCTCCCTCGATGGCTCAGCCAGCCGCAACGCCGGGAGCGGTGCAGAATCCTGCTGCTCCGGCAGGGGTCGCGCCCGCGACGCAGCCCGTGCAACCGCAGCCGGCGCTGGTTCCAAACCAGGTTCCTCCCCAGCAACAGACAACGTACGTTCCCGGGCAACCTTCTACTCAGCCCCAGCAGCAAGCGCCGCAACCGCCCATTATCCAATTGCAGAAGGATCCAGCGCTGCCGCCACCGGTAATGCGCACGGATCACGTGCACGACGGTTTTTATGCACGCCTTGGACTGGGCTTTGGCCAACTCGGAACCACGATGAATACCCCGGAATCCGGGGCGATCGACGGTGATGGCTCGACGCTAGCGTTCGACGTCGCGCTCGGCTACGCCGTAAGTCCCGGGATCGTGCTTGGTGGCACGCTCATGGCGGAACAGATGCCCTCGGTGGAGCTTGGCGGAATGAGCCCCGTGGTGTCGGACGTCGGAGCGATGCTCATTGGCCCGTTCTTCGACGGATATCCCAATGCGCGAGGCGGTTTTCACCTCGGTGGCGCGCTCGGCGCAGCCAGAACCACGATTCAACGCGAAGAAGCTGCGGGATTCAAAAGCGCCGGCGGTGTTGGCTTGGCGGGGTGGGTTGGTTACGACATCTGGGTCGCCTCGCAGTGGTCCGCTGGTCTCCAGCTGCAAGTAATGGGAACGCGCACCAAGGCCGATGCTGTGGCGGTCCCAAACAACGACAACCTCGGCGGAAGCGCAACAATGGCGACTCGTTCTATCGCGCTGATGCTGACCGCGTTGTACAACTGAGGTCGCGAAGCAAGACCATTGCGTCCGACACCGCTCTGCGTCCGTCGGTCAGCTCCCTTGAGCTGACCGAATCGCGATGGGTGCTACTGATTCAGGTTGGTCAGGGCGGCGCGGTCACGAAGATGAACGAACGACGGTACTCTGCGAAGGGGCCGCACGTGCACAAGCGAGTTCGCCCCCGCTCGCGCTGTACGCGTCATACCGCGTAGTCGAAGCGGGCTCGGAAGCGCGAGGCTCGGAAAGGGCAAGCCGCGTGGCACCACAGAGAATGGCGCGAAGCCGCACTCGTTAGCGTCGCTTGCGACGTTGAGCGCGATTGGCCCGAGCGGCGCTTTCGCCGTGTCGAGAGACGTTGGGCCCGATCGGCGCCGCACGCGCTGTAGGCTTCTTCTTCGACCCAAGCCCTGCCATGAGGGTAATTAGCACCACGCCAACCGCTGCCACGATCAGGAGTACCTGCTCACTATTCATGGGACGCGGGCTAGCTTACCATCACGCACTCTGGACGTCGCCGACCTCTGCACCAATCCAGGCCAAAAAATCGGGAAGGCCACCGACAATTGGGAGGGCCACGATGGCTGGGCAGCTGTAAGAGTGGAGCGCCCGCAACCGCGCGGTCAGAGCCTCGAGCCTGCCCCGAGTTGTCTTGAGAATGAGAGCTGTTTCGGCCCCGGACTCGAATTTCCCCTCCCAGAAGTAGTAGGACTCGATCGCGCCGAGGACATTAGCGCAGGCTGCCAAC
>JBLNFG010000782.1:0-14064 GCA_050263495.1 Myxococcales bacterium
AGCTTCACATTCACCACCGGGATCGACGACGCATAATCCACTCGGCGTGTACCTGGTCGTCCTTGTAGTCGGAACAAAGCACGAACATAGCGATATTAACGGCGAATCGAATCGCTAGCTCTCGCTGTTGCGGGGAGCGCGCGTTCACCTCAAAACGATAGAAACCGTCCTGTCGCGTCGCGAGCGCACCCATAAGATCGCAAGACAGGAAGAGCACTTGTGGCAGCCGTCCACGAACGATGCCGTCCACCCGTGGTGGCCCCGTTATCCGTCCTATGGGGCGCTTCACGAGGTAAAACGATTTGTAGATTACGTGGCTGGGCTCGAGGGCGATAGGCGGTGACTCTGGGAGAATGCGCCGCAATTCTCGACGCGCAGCCAAACCGAATACACCGACATCGGGTTGGCTATCATCAACGAGCAGAACTCCGCCCAGTCTCAAGAACGCTTCCAGCCCCCTTCGCTCGCCCACGGTTAGTGCGCCGGGATCAATGTCGTCGCTCCAAATGGCGAAAGGCTCGTCCAATAGGGCCGGGCTGTCGGCAGCAACCTTGGGTGGGTCAAAAACTGCAGGGGCGCTTGTCCGTCGCACCAGTTCCCGTCCCCACTGAGACAACGCCGAGTCGCGTTCGGGATTTCGGTTTCCCCGAGCCGTGAGCAGGCGCCGCGCCGAAAATGCTCCACTCTGCCCCATGCACCGCGCAGGTGCACTCAGTAAGAATGTGCTCAGAAATAATCCCGATAAGAACGCCCGCCGCTGCAGTCGCACTCGTTCACTTTCGGCACCCATCAGTTCACCTCCGTGATGTGTCGGCGAGCACCGCCCAATAGACGCGCAGCGGTGCTACGCGCACGCGCCCCGGATTGCTTGGCGCCGAGCGCGCGTACGGGTCGAAAGACAGAGCGTCGCGAATCGTTCCAGGACTCAACCCGGCATCTTTGATGAGTGTGATGTAGACCGATCGTAGGAGCTCCGTGCCCAAGGGTACGCCACGCTGGTAGCTTGGTCGACTATGCTGTAGGCTCTGTTGGTGACTCCTGCCGACTCCGATATTAACGAAGCTGGGCCGCAGCCCGCGCGGAAAGCGGGCGGGGCAAGCCCCTCGCGAGCAGGCGCCTACCGAACCGGGATCCTATTGGGCGCAGCGCTAAGTCTCTTGGGGATCTTGGCCGGGTTGGCGTCAGATACGGATTTGTCTCCCTTGGCCCTACTCGCGGGTTGGGCCGTGATTGCATGGTCAACGCACCGCATGGGTAGGTCCGGACCGCTCCAGAGCTGGCCTACGTCTCGCTCCGAAGCACCGCCACCGCAACGTTCTGACCGAGACTAGGCGCGCGTCGCACAGCCAGCCCAAATTCACGCCCTGTCACTTCGAGCGGAGTAGCGAATACTTGGTCTCCGTTGATACGGGTAAGCATCGAAAGCTTACGGATTGCTTCGGCGTTCACCTCAGGCGCACTGGGGGCACCAAACACCGAGTCATCGACCACGAGATAGACGTACAGCAATGGTTCTTTCTCTCGTTCGCTCTTTCTTCGGCTCCGGACTTCGCTGAGCAGCGCGTTCTGGAGTCGAAATGCGTAGGCTGACCACGACCACCCTGACGCATAGATTCCAACTACCGTGTCTGCGACAATGGGCGTGCTCACGACGAACTGACCATCCCTTCTTCCCTTAACTCCGGCGGCCTCCGGCATCTCCCCGCGCGTAACGACCGATGTCCCCTTGAGCGTGTCCCGAATCGTCGGAAAGCTCGTGAACAAATTCCTACCTGCCATCAGATCGGGCTCTCTATCGCTCCGCAAGACCGTTCCATTGGGCTCTGCCACAACGAAAAACGTGCTCTTCGCAACGCGCAGGTCTTGAACCTTGTTTCTGGCGCGATCCAGTTGCTCTCGAACCTCCGACAGGCTGTCACGTGGGGGAACTTTGGATGAATAGAGCTGCTGGAGATGCTTCGCGCCTTCCGGCAATCCGCGCTGCAACTCCTCGACGTCGGTTCCCGCAACCGTCACCAACATCGCGACATGTTCCCTCGCCAGAGCAACGCTCGTTTCAACGCTCTTGCTGCATCCGAGGAGCAAAATGAGTGCAAATGCCGCGAGGAGCACGCCGCAACGCTTCGTGTAGGTGGTGGTCATAGAGCAGCCCCAATCGTACCGAAACCCAAGGCAAGCGCACTACCATCCCGCGGCCCGAGGCTTCATTTTCGTGGGCTCGTGCCCAAGCACCTGCAAAAGAGCAGGCTTTGAGGCTCCAGGGCAGCTTTCCCTAGACCCGTACTCCAATGCTCACGCGTCGATTGCCGATTCCTGTGGCGAAGAGTAGGTTTGTAACAGTTCCGAGAGAGCAGTTCCATGGCGGCCGTGCGCATTTCTGGTGACCTACAACCTTCCCATCCGTTAGAAGGCCGAAGCTCCATGGTCGATGCCAGCGAGAATACGCCGCCAAACCCTGGCGCAATCCGGGACTCCTGGTTAGCCATGCGCGCGCTCGTAGAGAAAGATGATCTACGAGTTGTCTTTCAGCCGATCGTCGACCTCACCACTGGCGAAGCATTCGCTTACGAGGCATTGCTCCGCTGTCGCGTACCTCGCTACTCAAGCCCGCCCGTGCTGTTTGAACGTGCCGCGAAGCTCGGGTGCGCGGGGCGG
The DNA here is from genome assembly GCA_050263495.1 of Myxococcales bacterium. Classification (GTDB taxonomy): domain Bacteria; phylum Myxococcota_A; class Polyangia; order Polyangiales; family Polyangiaceae; genus FEN-1139. Next base: position 2,656 of record JBLNFG010000782.1, read on the forward strand.
CTCGGGAGAATGGTGCGCGAAATTGCGATGCCGCTCGCTCCCGGCCAACCTTTGTTCGTGAACATCCATCCGCAAGAGCTGAACGAGGGATGGTTAGTGAGACCGGACGATCCAATCTACGAGCACGAAGCACCCGTATATTTGGAGATCACCGAATCGGTCCCACTAACCCACTTCGATTTGGTCATGAGCGTCCTTCGAGAGGTCAAGACTCGCGGCAACGTAATGCTGGTGGTCGATGATCTCGGTGCCGGCTATTCCAACCTGAAGAGCATCGCGGATCTGGAACCCCACGTGGTCAAGCTTGATCGGGATCTCGTCGCCGGTATCGACAAGAATCCGCGGCAGCGCCAACTCGTGAACAGCGTCATCTCGCTATGCCGAGATCTGTCGGCCAAGGTTGTCGTTGAAGGAGTAGAGACAGAGCAAGAGTTTGCGGTACTCCGAGACTCTGGTGCCGATTTTGCCCAAGGCTTCCTATTTGCTCGCCCCAGCTACCCCATTCCGGCAATCAGCTGGCCGCCGACTTCATCGCCGCCACCAGGCGGTCGGAGTCGTTAGCCGCACGTGTCGCGGCTGGCAATCTGTCTCCCTCCTCCACGCGCGAGACTGGCTCGACTTTGCCGCTCTCCTTGTCCGCAATCGATCGGGCGCCACGAGTTGCGGCTTGAGGCTTAGGCGGACTCTTTGGTTTCGAGGCTACTACAGACGCAGTTCGCGTACTCGTCGCTCCGCTATTCGATTTTTCCATCGTGACACCTTTACCGGACCGCGTCCGGCATTGGTCGGAGCCTTGCGCCGAGGACACGGAGCGTCAATCCCTCGATGCACACCCCTCCACTAGCAATCGGGCGGCTGCTGACGTCGCAACGGGCCCGATTGCCCCGATGAAGTAGAAGTAGCTGAGAAGACGGCCTTATCCGTAAGCTTGATTCGTTTGCGGACGGAAGGTCCGTGCGCTCTCTGTGTCTCCCAGGAAGACTGAGATCTCGTAAGCATGCAGCTCGCCCGGGGTTGCCAGGTCTGCAGCGGGAACGAGGGCCCCTATGGCTTAGAACCCCTCTCGTCGGCAAACCCAGCCAACCACACGAGCGGAGCGTTCCAGTTGATGGCGATCTCATTCGTTGTCCAAGACTGAATATTGTCGATGTAGCACTTCTGTGCAGCGCAACCCGCCAGCCCGGCTGCCAACGCCGTTGGATCGTCTGCCTTCGAGTTTGGGCCACCCGACATGATTCCGGGAGGGGGCGGAGGAAACTTTGGATCAGCCTGATGCGCCCAAAAGCGGTGGTGCGGATTCTGGAGCGGACGTGCACCATGGCCCGTGATGTAAGATTTTGCCATGGGGTTGCGCCCGAGCAGGTAGTTTAGGCCTTCGATGGCTGCTGCCGCATAGGTCCCCTTCTTCGTGAAGTCATACGCGAGGCCCAGCACAACGCCATTGTTTGCAACGAAGGAATTCGACCCCCACGGATACTGCCCGCCTTCGAACGGAACACGATAGCCTCGGTTCTCGACCGCGGTCAGGAATTTGTGAGCCGCGGCAACCACGGCATCGCGCGCTTTTGCCACGTCAGCCTTGGGCAACTGATTCGGCACTACCGCCAAAGAGATTGTGCCAAGCGACGCCACATTGGCCCAGGCCATTGCGGACAACCCTCCACCGGCATTCGTCACCACCTGCAGGAACTGTTTCGACTGCTGCATGGCCTTGAGGTACTCGGGTTTGCCAGTGCTAATGAATAGCTCCGCCGCCGCCCAATACCGCTCATCCAACGCGTCGATATCGCCGTAAGCGCCACCACCACTCTTAAAGTCGTCGCCCGCTGCATACAGCTTGGGATTCTTTTCGGCTGCGACCCATGCCTTCTCGGCGGATGCCAAGCATTTCCTGGCGAACGCCGCGTCTGCTTCCTTGTAGATGCGAGCGCACTGTGCTGCGACTGCTGCGTGATTCAACGTCGCGGTGGTACTGGGTGCCTTCAAAAAGCGGGGTACCTTGTCCTCGTCCGGGCGCGTCGGAATTGCGGTCCACTTCTCGTTGTGCAGCTTGTGATGCACCATGCCTGCGAGCTTTTCGCCGTCCGGCACCTGCATCTTCATGAACATCTCCAGTTCCCAACGCACCTCATCCAGCAAGTCATTTTTGCCGTTTTTGTTCTCTGGGATTTGGAGCTTGCCGTCAGCGTAATCGTTGGAGGTAGTGCCGAGAAATTTCGTCCGCTCGTACCAGTTCAGTAGCGTCCAGACCGAGATCCCACCATTAACGACGTACTTCCCGTGGTCACCCGCGTCGTACCAGCCGCCAAGTACGTCGAGACTATAGGAGCAGCCGGAACCTGGCGCACACGGGACCTGCTTGTCCACCATGTGTCCCGCCGGGCGGGTCCACTTTGGATCTCCCGCGTAAGGCATCGCGATCTCGATTCCACTCCTCTGGTGGTAGAAGAATGCCAAAGCGTCGTACTTGAGCTTCTTGTAAATCCCGTTCCCGATCGCGAAGGGGTCGCTCTTGTCAGCCCCTATAACGAGCACGTACCCAGTCCCGGGCTGTTGGAAATCAGAGAACTCGATCTGATGCACCAGTTCGCCGGCTTCCTTGTCCTCGCCAAAGACCTTCGTCTTTCCGGACTTGATCGACTTGCCCGCGGAGTCTTGGAGTTCCCAGTCGAGTGGCGTGGGACTAGTGCTCTTGTACCCGGCGAACTTTGGCATTCCCGGGAGATAGCCGAGCTGATTCACCCGCAGTTTGGGCGTATTCGCCGCCCCCGCATCGCCCGCGGACGCTTCCGGGTCGTCAATGCCAATATCGTCTAGACACACAGTATTGGGCGTAGAGGAAGCCAGCGCGCCGCCGAGGTAGATCACCAACTCTGCGTCGGAGCCAAAGTCGCTACTTGGATTGAAGCTCGCGCTATAGGACTTCGCTTCCGTACCGGAATCGACCACGGCAGACCAAATCTCGCTCTGCTGGCTATCGACGGAAAGGACCTTCGGCATGATCCGAGTTGGACTCGTCGACTTGACCTTGAACCGAATCTGATACTCGTGGCCCTTCTTCAGAGCCAGCGGGCGCTGGCGCAGTAGGACGTCAAACGGCTGTTTGCCTGCTGCGTCGACGACCATACACACCTGCCCATTGTCAACCTTCGCGCTCCCCTTTCCCGGTGGGTTGAAGATCGGCATCCATGGAGTCATCACGCCGTCATCGAAGTCGCCATTCTTGAGCAGGTTGCCACCCTTAGGTACGACCACGCCTTCCTTCATGACTCCGGTCACTTTGGACAGGTCCGCGGCGGAAGTGGCAGTTGATCTGCTTCCGCCACATCCGACCGCGAATAGCCCAAGTCCAGCCATCAATAAGCCAACTGACGAGTGACGCGAGTGAGTTCTCATGACCTTCTCCAATGGAATGCCCCCGACAATACCAGACGAATCACCGTCCCGCTGGCAAGAGTCGCTCCGAAAGTTGCGGCGCTCGAGGGTGTGGGCGGGCAAACGGCATGGGATGCCGGGGCAGTGCCGCCGCGGCAACACTCGGCCGAACCAAGGTGGGAGGAACGTGCCATCCGACAGCGGGACCTCGCGTCGACTGCACAAGTGCGGCATTAACCCGTGCGCGAATTGTGTTCGCGGGAACCGCTGAGAATTGGGCCCAAGCTCCCCGGCGGTTATCACGGGTCGGCGCCCGAGCCGCCCGCGCTTGACGCGGGCTGCCATCGTTCGCAAGACCGCGGTCCGAAACGCACGCTTTCGGTTTGCGCGCCCTTCCCTCCGCGGAGTTCGACCACATATTGCCTCGCGTCTCGCCAAATCCGGCGATAGAGTCGCACCTCGAGGTTCACCAATGTTTGAAATGCCAGATCCAGGCTTATATCGCACCAGCCAGGCCATGCCCGGACATGAAGAGCAGATCCCCGCAAACGTGCTCGTGTACGTCGGGCAATCCGCGAACGACGGCGCCATGTTCGTCGTTCGCCCCGGAGCGAATCGGCGAAACCGCTGGTTTTGGGGCGAGCCGACCGTTCCACTGCGTTCACCAACCTGGTCAAAAACATTGAAGCCTCTGCCCTCGGAGGGATTCTACGTTTTGCCGCAATCGCTGGAACTCGAGGGCGGCGGTCGCTGGCTGCAGGGCGCGATCGTTCAGCTCGGCTACAACGCAGAAGGTCGAGGAATCCTCTTCGTTGCCGAGTGGAAAGAGGACGGAACGGAAAACCTCCTGAGCTTCAGTGATCGAGGCGTTCTTATCGACGATACGATGCTCGATAAATTGGTCTGGGCCCCCATTCTTCCAACGCGTTCGCTTCAAAGCTGACACTACCCTCAATCAGCTCGGGCGGAAGTTGGTAGGCGCAGACCGCCTCTTTCATGTCGCGGCCGCACTCCTCGCGATCAGCGATGGGGAATCGATAGGACTGTACCCCCCTCTGCACACGACGACATAAGCCTTTTTTGTTGGGCTGCCCACCACCGCCTCCGCGTTCCGCGTCGGCTTGCTCCTCCCAAATCCGTGCTCGCTAAAGCTGCGCGCGGATGGGAGGAGCAACAACATCACGCCTCGCCGACTCGCAACTGATCGTCTCTAGTATTCACGCGATCCCCAGAGAAGACGCGGATTCACGGCGCGGAGTGACGTCAAGCGTGCCCTCTCGAGCGTGCTCTTGTGGCACATCGACGAGAAGTCGCACCTCAGGCTGGTCGCGACCACGCACGTGCGACACGTCCGCGGCGTGACTCGGCACATCGACGAGAAGTCGCACCTCAGGCTGGTCGCGACTACGCACGTGCGACACGTCCGCGGCGTCTGCTTTGAGTCACCTCCTCGGGTGCGAGTGTTGCTGCACATCGAGAAGATGCGCACTTCGGGCTCACTTCACGCGTGCGGATGTACGCGAAATGTCTGCAACGAAGGCGGAGATCAGCGGAGGCAAAGGCGGCGGGTATGGGCATCCGGCGGGGAATCGGTTTGTCGCGAAACGAGCAGCAGGCGCCAACTCACGCACCAAGAAACAGAACCAGCGTTGAGTGGTTACCCAACGCTGGTTCTCCTGCCGATGATCGACTAACCGCGCCGGAAGAGGCGCGGCTCTGTTTCATCGCTTTACGACGCGGCGAGCTACGTTTTCACGACTCCCGACCATTGCACCGAAGAATTGCCGGTTCATGCGCGAAATGAAATCCGTGCTGATCTCTTTCGGACACGCCGCTTCGCACTCGAGGTGGTTCGTACAGTGACCAAACCCCTCCGCCTCCATCTGTGCCACCATCGTCCTCACTCGATCGCCAGCCTCCGGCGCTCCTTGAGGCAACAGGTTGAGGTGACCAATCTTTGCCGATGTGAACAACATCGCCGACGCATTCGGGCAGGATGCGACGCAAGCACCACAACCGATACACGCGGCTGCGTCCATCGCGAGATCCGAGTTTTCCTTGGGAACAGGAACGGAATTCGCTTCCGGAGCCGCGCCTGCGCGCGCCGATATGTAACCGCCGGACTGAATGATCCGATCGAATGCGGAGCGATCGACGACCAAGTCCCTTATCACGGGAAACGCCTTCGCCCTCCAGGGCTCCAGAGTTAGTTCGTCTCCTGACTTGAAGTGTCGCATGTGAAGCTGGCACGTCGTCGTGGCTTTCTGCGGACCATGCGGCCGTCCGTTGATGACGAACCCGCAAGTGCCACAGATGCCTTCACGACAGTCGTTATCAAAGGCAACGGGCTCCTTGCCTTCTGAAACGAGCTGTTCGTTCAGAAGATCCAACATCTCCAGGAAGGACTGGTGTTCGCTGACACCTTTGACTTCGTAGCGTTCGAACTTGCCAGCCTTGTTTGCGGCAGCTTGGCGCCACACGTGGAGCACGATGTTCATGGAAGACATTACTTGTAGCTCCTTTGCGCAGGGTGCACGTAGGCGAACTCAAGCGGTTCCCTATTTAACGTCGGCTTGCTCAGGTCACCGGAGTACTGCCATGCAGCGACGTATTGGAACTGGTCGTCGTTGCGCTTGGCTTCTCCCTCTTCCGTTTGGTGTTCCTCACGGAAATGCCCGCCACAGGATTCTTCACGGTGCAATGCGTCAATGCACATCAGTTCTGCAAGCTCCAGGAAATCCGCCACTCTACCGGCCTTTTCGAGTTGCTGGTTCAGCTCTTCGCCACCACCAACAACGCGCAAATTCTTGGAGAACTCCTCACGAATTGCCGGGATCTTGGACAGAGCCTCCTTCAACCCGGCCTGTTCGCGTGACATCCCGCACTTCTCCCACATGAGCTTGCCGAGTTCGCGGTGGAACGAATCGGGGCTGCGCTTGCCCTGGAGGGCTAGGAGGCGAGCGGTACGTTCCTCGACCGCCTTCAACGCGGCGCGAGCCTCTGGGTGGTCCTCCTTGATCGGGTTCTTGCCAGAACGAGCGAGGTAATCCGCAACGGTGTATGGGAGCACGAAGTAGCCGTCCGCCAGCCCTTGCATCAGGGCACTGGCGCCAAGCCGGTTCGCACCGTGGTCCGAGAAGTTGGCCTCACCTCCCACGAATAGACCTGGGATTGTGCTCTGCAGGTTGTAGTCGACCCAGAGCCCGCCCATCGTGTAGTGGACGGCGGGGTACATACGCATTGGGACCGCGTATGGATCCTCGCCCGCAATACGCTCGTACATGTCGAATAGGTTGCCGTAGCGTTCAGCCACGACGTCCTTGCCCAATCGATCGATGGCGGCCTTGAAGTCGAGGTACACGCCGCGGCTCAGCCCTTCGACCTTTGGCCCCACGCCGAGCCCCTGATCGCACATGAATTTGGCTCGGCGCGACGCGATGTCTCGCGGCACGAGATTACCGAAGCTCGGGTAGATCCGCTCCAGGTAGTAGTCGCGATCTTCTTCGGGGATTTGCCTCGGATCCTTGTCCTTATCCTTGGGATTCTTGGGCACCCAAACTCGACCGTCGTTGCGTAGCGACTCGCTCATCAGCGTCAGCTTGGATTGGAAGTCACCGCTGACAGGGATGCACGTGGGATGGATCTGAGTGAAACAGGGATTCCCGAAGCACGCACCCTTCTTGTGCGCGCGCCATGTCGCAGTTACGTTGCAGCCCTTGGCATTCGTGGACAGGAAGAACACGTTTCCGTAGCCACCCGTCGCGAGCACTACCGCGTCGGCAAGATGGGTCGAGCACTTGCCCGTCACCATGTCACGAACAACAATGCCGCGAGCGATGCCGTCAATGACGACCACGTCGAGCATCTCGGTGCGCGGGAACATCTTGACTGTCCCAGCTTCGATTTGCCGACAGAGTGCCTGATAGGCGCCAAGCAACAACTGTTGCCCGGTCTGCCCTCGGGCGTAGAAGGTGCGCGAAACCTGAGCGCCACCGAAAGAGCGATTGTCGAGCAAACCGCTGTACTCGCGGGCGAAAGGGACCCCTTGTGCCACGCATTGATCGATAATGTTGACGCTCAACTCCGCCAACCGATAGACGTTCGACTCACGCGCTCGGAAGTCGCCGCCCTTCACCGTGTCATAGAACAGTCGGTAGACGCTATCGCCGTCGTTCTGATAGCTCTTGGCGGCGTTGATACCACCCTGAGCTGCGATGCTGTGGGCGCGCCTGGGACTATCCTGGTAGCAGAAGCAGCGAACGTTGTAGCCAAGTTCGCCTAAAGATGCCGCTGCGGCGCCACCAGCCAAACCACTGCCCACCACGATGACGGTGTACTTGCGGCGGTTCGCCGGGTTGACGAGTTTGAGTTCGAACTTCTGACGGCTCCAGCGCGTCTCAATCGGACCGCTGGGTGCATTGGACTTCAGTTCCATGGGCATCCTCACTTGACGATGCCCGCCAGGACGGCGACGGGAATCGAAATATTGCCTAGGACGATAACGGTTGCGACCAGCTTGGCGATGCCACGCGACGGGTCGTTGTAGCGCGGATGGTTCAAACCAAGTGTCTGCAGGAGACTCCACGAGCCGTGGAACAGATGTGCCCATAGGGCCAACTGCGCTGCGATGTAGATCCCAGAGACCCACGGCACGCTGAAGCCGTTCACCACGTTCAGATAGACCTGACCATGAGTATCGTGTTCGTAGTTCCCCATCGAGATGCCGGGGAAAGTGAAATGCGCGATGTGATAGAGAACGAACAAGAGGATGACGATCCCAGATAGCCACATCGCCTTTGCGGCGTAGTTCGTGGCCACGGAACGGGTCACGCGATACCCAACCGGTCGTGCCGCTAACGAGCGAGCGTACAGGTCAATCACCATCCACGTGTGCAGGACGATGCTGGTGGCGATAACCACGCGCGTTCCCCACAAAAGTGGCGTCAATGACTGTAGCTTCTCGGCGTATCCGTTGAGTGCATCGGGGCCAAGGTAGATCTGCAAGTTGCCAAGCATATGGCCGATCAAGAACCCGAATAAGACGAGTCCAGTGACGGCCATCACCGCTTTCTTGCCTATTGTCGTATCGAACAGAGTGAGCGCCTTCTGCATGTTCCTCCGGTGAGAGCCCGCGACCACGGGCGGATCCCCCGCTGACGCAACGATGGCCCCGGGGACTGGGCGGAGTGATTCGACAACAACCTCGAACCGCCGCTGGTTTCCAGCAGAACGACCTCGAAGCCGTTGCCGCGCCGAATCGGCCAAATAACCAACTATTGGCGCGGGCGAAGCTATAGCACAGCTCTCCCGGCGACGGCGGCAGGATTCGCTCCCCCACGCGTTCGACGCGAGGCGCTGCTTGGCTCTGTGCGTCGTGCAACCTAATGACAAGAAGGCGGCGTCGCGGGCGCTGTGGCAACTGAGAATCTGGCGGTCGGCAGCGACAGAGCCACAAGCGGGACACTCTATACTCACGCATTAAGGTGCCGTTATCCGGGAAACGTCCCTCGCGACTAGGACCAACGGCACCTGAATCGAGTTCGCGATGCGACTACGCAGGCTTCGCGTTACTCAGCGTGCTTGCCGCAGATTCTTCGCAACGAAGTCCCAGTTGATCAGTTTGTCGCAGAACGCCTCCAGATAGGCCTTCCGCAGATTCCGATGGTCAATGTAGTACGCATGCTCCCAAACATCGGCGGTGAGCAATGGAACTCCGGGAGTCAACAAAGGCGTCTCTGCGTTAGGGGTGTCGATGATTCGGGACTTCCCGTCTTCGAAGACCAACCATACGTAGCCCGATCCGAATCGTCCCAATCCGGCCTTGACCCACGCCTCACGAAAGCCGGCAAATCCGCCAAAATCGCGCTGAATTAGCTCAGCCACGTCACCGGACGGCGGCGCGGCTCCACCACTAGGCTTCATGCCATCCCAGAAAAAGCTGTGATTGAACACCTGAGCCGCGTTGTTGAACACGGCACCTGAGCTGGACCTGATCACATCGACAAGGCTCTTCTGCGCTTCGGGTTTCCCCTCGAGCAGGCCTTTGAGCGTGGTCATGTATCCCTTGTGGTGTTTCTCGTAATGAAACTCCAGGGTCTCGCGACTCATCACGGGTTCGAGGGCATCTTTGGCGTACGGCAACGGCGCGACTTCAAAGTCCATCCGAGGTATCTCCTTCTTTAGGGACGTAGCCGGCCTCAATTGACCAGCAGCTGGCCCCTGACCGGCTGGCAAACATCAGCTACCGCGCCGGCCAGCTTACCCTTAGGCTGCACGATGACAATGTCAACAGGCGGTCAGGGTCGGTTGACGACCAGCACTGCCAAGTGATCTCCGCCGCGAAGGCCCACGGAATCGTGCAGTGACGTGCTTTCTTCCTTTCCACGGCCCAATAGGTGAGCTAAGTCACGTCTCCCAGACGCTTGAGCTGCCTTAGTTGACACGAGGCACGCCCGGGAAGTTCGGACTTAGATTTAGACAATCATTTAGCCGAAGTGGCGGAACTGGCAGACGCGGCGGACTCAAAATCCGTTGTCATTACTGACTTGTGGGTTCGATTCCCACCTTCGGCACGAACGAGTTCTACGGCAGTCGCGCGAGGTTCGATTGCGTAAAGTAGATCCAGGTATTCCCACGCTGCTCGGACATCTGGTCGCCGACGCAAGGGTCGGATTGGTGCGAGCTGGTGGATGCCCGCTAGACGCGTGTACGTGGAGGGAGGCGATTGGGGAACGCATTGCCACCCGCAGCTCACCCGAGCACTTGCGCGACGGAGTCCTCACGCTGCGCGTCGCTAGCTCCGTTTGGGCTCAGGAGCTTAGTCTGCTTTCGCAAACAATCATCGAGCGGCTCGCACCACTCGGATTTCGTGTGCAGTCCATTCGTTGCAGGGTGGGCGCCCTCGATCAGACTGAGGCACGACGTCGCGTCGCGCCTCCAGCGCCACGAATGCCTCCGGTGGAGCTGCCACCGGAGCTCAACGCGGAACTGAATCGCATTGACGACCCGGACCTGCGAACAACGATCGAGTCCGCGGCGCGTGCGCAACTGCAACTTCGGAAAGACCGCGCGACGCAGAGGCAGCGGGAGCGGCGCACGACCAGCCGTGGACAACAACTTGGCGCGCCCAAAGCCGAACGCGACACGACGCTCAGCCCAACATCGAGTCGATCAAGGCCGAATTCGGCGCCCGCGGTTAAGGAGATTCGAGCCAAAAGCGGTGCGACCCCTAGAAGCACCAAAGACTGACTCCTCAACTGACTCTCGCCCAGTGAGTGCCTTCAGTTACCGAAGGGACGCAATGCGCTCCAGTCCCTCGATTCTTCCCAACAGGAACTTCTCGGCAGGCCCAAACTTGGACTGCACAGATTGCAGAACAGCCACGTATTCGCGTACTGCACCGAGATTGACGCCGCTCGTCTTACGCAGGAGGCCATACAGCTCGTCTACCACCTCCCCCGGCAGTGGCCGTTTTAGGATGGTAAAGAGAGTGATCGCAAAATCGAGCCAGCTGCTCTTGCCGGTAACTGCTGCCAGTTTGGTCGCGTAGATCGCAGCCTTGTCGCTCGTCTTCGGTCCAACGCCGGCCCCAGCTTTGGCCGCGTCAAGTAGATTGGCCATGTACGTGCCTAGGATGCGTTCCGCTTCCTCACCGCGGCCAAGCGCCAATACTTTGTCCGCGACACCAGTGAGAAGCTCGAGAGCCTCACCTTGGAACGTCAACTCTTCCTTGGTGTCGCTGAGTGGCTTCAATTCACCGGCACCATCGTCCTGTGCACCGCCGGAATAGGGACGCGCCGTAGCACGTGCCGAGGCGCTCTCTTGATTCATTGCGGCGTCACTTGCGTGGAGCGTCTCGATGAACTTGCGTCGCGCTGGGACGTGGGGCTTGGTTTCCTTATCCGCCGAACGCGCCGAGAGAATCATCTCCTGTTCGCCGATCAGGACCTTGTCCCCTGGCCTTACTTCTTGCTTCTGATCGACGCGCTTGCCATTCACATACACGCCGTTGACGCTCTTCAGGTCGAACAGAAA
>JBLNFG010000783.1:0-13413 GCA_050263495.1 Myxococcales bacterium
AGTGAAGTGGGAGAGCGAGGTGTGCTTTCCGAATGTCCGTTGGAGCCTCCGGTGGGGGCCGAATATGCAGAACGCGGTCCTGACTAGAGGATTCGTCTCCTGGCGATTGATCCGGGGGTGACAAGGGCGATGCTTACGGCGTGAACTCGGCGTTGCTTGCGCGTCCCGCGCAGGCGATGCTCGCACACAGCTGAAAGTCATCTCGTGCGGGAAGAGCTTCTGGAGGAGAAGTGCCAAGGTGCTCGTCTTCGGACATGCCCGAAGCAAGGTGAACCAACACGGGCGCAACACGGGCGACACCCAGATCCGCTCCACGCGTGCACGGCCGTCTCCCGCAGACGAGGGGCTCGATCGTGATGCTGCATTGGAGGCGCTCCTCGTGAGTCTCATGGGTGGGGTTGCGAGTGGCCAAGCTTGGCCTTGGGAGAGAGATTGGGCGGCCTGATATGTCTGACCCGCGGTAATCCTTGACAACAGAACGGAGCGGTTCACTATGTAACCATCTAGTTAGTTATTGCGGAGTCACCGATGCGAGGAATGGCTGAGACGGGCACCTTCCGAGGGCAAAACCCAGGATCTACTAACAAAAGCCGTGCAACCGGTTCGTGGGTAGGTACCCAGCCGCACCGTGCCTTAGGCGCCCTCGGCTCACTTGCCAGTCTGCTCGCGTTCCAGTCCTTGGCACTCGGTCAGACACAGGTGGCCCCCAACGCGACTGCCCGCGATCATCAAGAGACGACTGCGCCGGCTCGTGTCGCGGAGCCGCGAGCGTCGAACCCGTCTGGTGCCCCGACGACGTCAGCAAACGCGACGTCAGTCGGTGCGACCCCGGGCGCGACGTCAGCAAGCGCCAATTCCGTCAATGCGACACCCAACGTTGCGACGTCCGTCAATGCGACTGCCGTCGGCGCGACGTCATCGGCGACTGCCGTCGGCGCGACGAAGCCCACGACGTTAGGAGGCGCGAACCAACCCACGACCTCGACGCAAGCTGCGACGGGAAAGGTCGTCCCAGCATCGAGCGCTTCCGCGCCGGCTCTGTCTAACGGAAGCAGCTTGTCTGCGGCCACACACAGTAACGCGCTCACGCGACGTGCTGTTGTCGAACGAGCACTCGCGGCGGGCCCTTCCTTGCGCTCGCGCGATGCCGAACGCGCCGCGGCGGAAGCGCGGGTCGATCAGGCTATCGCTGCGTTTTTGCCGCGCATCAAACTGTCGGCCACCTATCGTCGCGTTTCTCCCACGGAAGTCACTCTGGGTGACGCTGCCATCGTCGGTGCTCGCAATGGTGGCGCCCTCTTCGTGGGGCCGTCCCCTGCTGCTGGCATTCCCAACCTGATAGTGGATTCTCAGGGGCAGCCCATCGGCGCCCAGAAGTTCACGATCAAGAGCATCGAGAATCAATACGAACTCAAGGCGGAGCTCGGTATTCCTCTTTCTGATCTCGCGCTGCGTATGCGACGCACCGTCGGCGCCGCTAAGTCCGCAACCGAGGCTAGTCGACTGATGGTGGACGCCGAGCGCCAGAAGATCGCGCTCGACGCGAGCCTTGCTTACTTCAATTTCCTGCGCGCAGACGAGAGCGTGCGCGTGTCGCAGCAATCCTTAGCGCGTTCCCGAGCCCTGCTCGAAGACGCCAAGGCGACCACGCGCGCGGGACTGACCACGAGCCTCGACGTGTCGCGCGTGGACGCCCTCGTAGCGTCGACGGAGGTGACCGTCGCAGAGGCCGAGCGGATGCGTGCCTTGACTCGACGTCAACTTCAGATTCTGCTCAACGACGATCATTTGGATCCGCAAGCGGGAGAGATCGTCGAGACGAATGTGCCGGTTGGCCCTGTGCTCTCGCTCGACGAAGCAACGCGTCGGGCAGTGTCGAATCGCGCTGAATTGCGAGCCATGCGAGAGGCCGTTGCCGCGGTCGACCAACGTCGCGCTTCGTACCGAATAGCGCGTTACCCACGCCTCGATGGTTTTGGGCAGGCGCTCTCCGGGCAACCCAACTCCGCGATCTTTCCGCCCCAACATCAATGGCGTACTACTTGGGCAGTCGGTGTCACCCTGTCGTATTCGCCCAATGAAACCGTCAGCAATGGCGCGATCGTCGCCGAGAGTGAAGCGGAGTACGAGCGCCTCTCCGCGGATCTGGAAACAGCCGACCGCAACGTCCGTTTGCAAACTGCAGCCGCGGTATTCGACATCACGAAGGCTCAAACGCAAATCGACGCGGCGACGCGTGCCAAGCGCGCAGCCACGGAGGCGTACGACGCCGCCCAGCGACTGTATCGCGCCGGCGAAGCGACGACGACCGACGTACTGGATGCCGAGACTCGACTACTCGGCGCTGCGCTGCAGCTAACGAACGCCCAGATCGATCTGACTAGCGCACAGGTGCGGCTGGAGCATGCGACTGGCAAGAGTCTAACGCCGTGAGCTAAGGGAACTCGAGCCATGCCATCTAGTCCGAAGACACGCCCAACCGGCACGCCCAGGGAACCGCGTTCATCACCGACCGCACGGCGCCCTCGCGATGCGGATGCGACGCGCGAGTTGCTCCTAACCACCGCCGAAGAGGCTTTCACGAGCAGTGGCTTCGACGGGGCGCGCGTGGACGACATTGCCGAACGCGCCCGCGTCAATAAGCGCATGATCTACGTCTATTTCGGTGACAAGGAAGGCCTGTACGCGAGCGTCCTTCGACGCGCCTTTGCTCGTATTGCGCGGCGCGCGAAGGTCAACGAAATCCCCGACGTCGATCCGGCGGAGCGCCTCCGGCGCTGGATCCACGATTACTTCTGCTTCCTTGGCCGACAGCCGGAGCTCGTGCGGCTCGCCGAGTGGGAGGCGCTCGCGGACGGCTCGCGTGCGGCATCGGCTCTGCTCGAGGTGGCCCAGCAAGAATTGGTCGATCTCACCGCGCTGCTCAACGCCGGTGTCACCGCGGGGCGGTTCCGCGCCGATCTTAAACCAGAGCAAGCCCTGATGGCGATCCATGGCCTGTGTTTTGGGACACTGAGTCGTCGACGTTTGTGGAACTCGCTCTGGCAGCTCGACCTGGATGAACCGAGTGTGCTCGATTCGACCGCCGAATTTCTGGCTGAGGTCGTACTCGGGGGCATTGGGGTTCGTTCGACGGCAGATCCCCTTACGCGGAGTACCTCCGCATGATCCATTCACGATTCGGCAGGACGGGGTGCGGTGGTTTTTCTGGTGGCGAAAGATCCTGTTGCGATGAGGACATCAGCATGAAGCGTTCACGATTGGGCTCGATTGGTGTAGTGGTTTCCCTCCTAACGGTGGCATGCACGAAACCGGCGGCTCCGCCCCTGGTGCTCACTGGGTTAGTGGACGCCGTAGAGATTGACATTGCCTCCAAGGTTCCGGGCCGCGTCTCAGAACTCAATGTGGAGGAAGGGCAGCGCGTGCACCGCGGTGACAAACTGGTCAAGCTGCGGAGTGAAGAAATTCTGGCCAAATTTGCGCAGGCCAGTGCTGCTTCCGATGCTGCGCAAGCCAAGCTGAGCCTGGCGCGTCACGGTGCGCGCCCCGCGGAACAGGCGGCGGTGGCGCGGGAGCTCGAGTCTGCCAAGCACCAGGTGGAAATCACCCAAAAAACCTTCGAGCGAATGACTGAGCTCATTAGTTCTGGAACGGTTGCGCAGGCACGCTACGACGAGGCGAAATTTCGTTACGACGTGGCTCGCGAACAGTTGGCGATGGTAGAAGCCAAGCGGGAGATCATCCAACAGGGCGCACGCCGAGAGGAAGTGTCGGCCTTGGCGGCGTTGGTCGAGCAGAGTCGCGGCGTGATTGCGGAGATGCGCGCCTATGAAGCAGAGACGGAACAGAGTGCCCCGATCGACGGCGAGATCGGGAAAATCGTGTTGCGTCCTGGTGAACTCGCCGGGACAGGTGCGCCCATCCTGACGCTCGTCGCGATCCAAGATCCGTGGGTATCCTTCAGCTTGCGCGAAGATCTGCTCGCGAATGTTCGGCAGGGAACCGAGCTCACCGCCGAGATCCCCGCGTTGAAGAGGAAGGCCCGGTTCCGGGTGTATCACATCTCAGCCCTCGGCGACTTTGCGACGTGGAAAGCGACCACGCAGAAGAATGGATTCGATCTCAAAAGCTTCGAGGTCAAGGCGCGCCCCATTGAGCCCATCCCCGATCTGCGACCCGGAATGACGGTGCGTTGGACCATGGGTTAATACCATGAGGCAATTCCTTCGCGGTGCATGGGAGCAGTTGCGACAGATCTTCGCGAGTCGATTAGGTTTGGCGCTATTGCTGCTGTTCGTGACCATGTCCATCACGACGGGCGCCATCTACGAACGGCTGGTGTTGCGCGACGTGGCCGTGGTGGTCGTCGATCGGGATGGGTCCCGTCTGAGTCGACTCATCACCACGAGCCTAGATGCCACCCCAGAGCTTGCGATCATTACCGAGCCCAGTAGCTCCGTCGAGTCAGCGCGCTCGAAGCTAGAGCGCGGAGACGTGGCTGGATATCTGCTGATCCCCAACGATTTTAGCGAGAACATCAAGCACGGAAAAAAGACCCAGCTAGTGCTCGCGACGGACATGAGCAACGTCCTCGTTGGCAAGACGGTGCGCTCGGCGTGCAGCAAGGTCGTGGCCACGATCAACGCTGGCGTGGAGATCGGCGTGCTGCGTAAACTCGGGAGTTCGAGACAAACCGCCAACGCGGAAGCCGTTCCCATTGTGGTCGAAGACAACCAGATGTTCAACCCGGCTACCAACTATGCGGAATACCTAACACCGATCATCATCTACTTCTTGCTGCACATCTACGCGACCGTCCTCTTCGCGGGTTGCTTTCTCGATCGGCCATTCAGGCGCGGTATCGCCCATCAACTCGGACAGCTGAGCGCGGTGTGGCTCTTCTGTTCGACGCTAGCCCTCGTTACCGCGCGATTGCTTCCGGCGTCACAGGTGAGCGTTGCTTCGCCGGTTTGGCTGCTTGGAGTGGTCTTCGCGGCCTACGCGATAGCCCAGTTGGCCTTCATCTCGATGCTCATGGAATTGACTCCGAGCCCGCGATTCGCGTTCCAGGTGATCCTGTTCGTGTCGATGTTGGGTTTGATGTTGTCCGGCGCTACTTGGCCAACCTACGCCTTCCCGAGGATTCTCGCGCAAGCGTCGGAGTTGCTGCCTTTTACGCATCTGGTGCGACTATTGAGGACGAGCGTGCACTTCGAAGCGGTTCTCGGCGACTGCTGGGTTGGTCTCATGATCCTCGCGAAGCTGACGGCCGTATTCGGTGCGGTCGCGATCCTTGCGGGTACGGCCTCGCGCCTGTTCGCTCGCGCTGGGAAAGGGGAGCCGTCCGACCATGTCTCACTCTGAACGATCCATGGCTACGTCGCGCATTGGCTCTGTGATTGGGACTGAGATGCGTTCCGAGCTGCGGCAGATCTGGGACGACCAATCCCTGTTGGTGATGCTCCTACTCTTGCCGTTGTTATACGCTCTCACCGTCGCGTACCTGTACGGAAGCGAGAGCGTCGTGGACGCTCCCATCGTGGTGGTCGACGAGGACGGCAGTCGTTACTCCAATCGTCTCACCTGGATGATGGACGCCACGGAAGAGGTGCGGGTCGTCGAGCGCATCGGTTCGGTGGAAGAGGCCTTTGCTTGGTTACGGCGACACGACGCCAGCGCGGTCGTGATGTTGCCGAAGGGTTTCGAGCAACACCTGCTCGCGAAGGAGCCCGCACGGATCAAGTTGTGGATCGATAGTGCCAACATGCTGACGTATGGCACGGCATACACCGGGATTCGTGCGGCCATCACGGAGCTGGACAACGAACTGGGGCGACAGGCCTTCGTTGCCAAAGGGATCGGTAGTCGACAGGCCGCACAACGCACGAGCTCGATTGAACTGAGCGAGCGACTGCTCTTCCACCCAACGGGAAGCTATGGCGGTTTCATGGCGCCAGCGGTGTTCATCATGGCGCTGCAGCAGGCGATTTTGCTGGCGTTCGCCGTCTCGGTTGGAGGGCGTCGCGAGCGTAGCGGGAGCTCGCCTCTGCGAGAGGCGCACGCTTATTCACGATTGGTGGCGCGCTATCTGGTCCACTTGCCCTTTCATCTGCTTTCGTCCGCAATCATCGCGAGTCTGGTCACGTATTGGTACCGCTTTCCCGTTGCCGAAACCGGGCGTACCTTCGCACTGCTCGCTGGATTCACCATCGCCACCGGCCCGCTTGCGGTGATCGTGAGTCTCTGCTTTAGAAACGATCGTGCGCCGCTACAGGTGCTGATGCTGGTGTCCACGCCACTGTTTCTGGCGTCAGGCTACACGTGGCCACTCGCACTCATGCCAGAGCCGATCCAATTTCTTGCGCAGCTCGTGCCGTCGACGCCTACGCTCGCTGGTCTGAGGACCGTGGTGATAACGGCGGGCAGCTCAAGCGCCCTGTGGAGCGCTCTCAACGCACTCGCGCGACTGTTTGCTCTCTACACCGTCGTTGGGCTGGTTCTGGTGACGGTCGCGAGCTGGCTTGGGCGGCATCGTGTGCAGCACCAAGCCGTCGCCGGTACTTCCCGCGGGTGAAAGCTACTGGAGTACGCGCCGCACCAGTTCCGCCAGATCGAGCTCGGGGCGTGCACCGACGTGACTGATGACTTCAGCCGCCGCAATCCCTCCCACGCGTGCACACGCCGTAACGCTCAGATCCGTGGCTAGGCCGTGCAAAAACCCAGCAGCAAACAGATCACCAGCACCCGTCGTGTCCACGACGCGCGCAACGGGCTTCGCCGGAACGTCGATGACCGTTCCATTCGCCGCCACGGTGCATCCGAAGGCGCCGCGCGTGACGGCAATGAGTGGACATTGGTCCTTGGCCAGGTTGATCGCGGCGCGGATGTCGTCGGTTTGATACAGACTCATCAGTTCGCTGTCGTTGGCGAAGAGCACGTCGACGTGGTTGCGCACGAAATCGAGGAAGCTGTCGCGATGGCGCCCGACGCAGAAGCTGTCCGAGAGCGATAACGACACGCGACGTTTCGCGGCGTGGGCGGCGCGCGCCGCTACCAAGAATGCCTCCTTGGCTCGCGGTGGATCCCAGAGATAGCCCTCGAGGTACGTAATCTTGCTGCTCTGGATCAGCTCGATATCGATGTCCTCGGGCCCGAGCTCGACGCACGCTCCCAGATAGGTGCACATGGTGCGTTGCGCGTCGGCGCTGACTAGAACGACGCAACGCGCCGTCGGGGTGCCACTCTGGCTCGGTGCCGTGGGGAACACGATCTCGAGCTGTCGCAAGGTATCCGCAAAGACACGCCCCAGCTCGTCGTCGCCCACCTTACCGATATAACCGGCGCGGCTCCCGAGTGCTGCGAGTCCTGCAATCGTGTTTGCCGCGGAGCCCCCACTCGTGCGTTTCGGGGTCGGAAGACGCGAAGTGAGTACGAGTGCTCGCTCGGAATCGATCAACGACATGGAGCCCTTGGCAAATCCTTCTGCGATGACGAAGGCATCATCGGTTTGGCTCAGGAGATCGACGATTGCATTGCCTACGCCGGTGACGGCGAGCTCGGGGTACTTCATTCGCGTATTCCTTGTCTACGGTGGGGTCTGCGGCTTCTAGTACACCGAATCTTCTGAGGTGAGGGGATTTGCGTTTGCGTGTCCGCGTGTAAAGGTTGGTGCTGGTTGAACCCGACTGAATGGCCCGCCTCGAAGCTCTCATTGAAGTTCTCGATCGCTCCAAGAAGCGGATCGTCATCGCCTTTGGATTGGCGCTGCTCCTGCATTTCCCGATGACTCCGGCGTTGCCCGTGCTTCGGCTGATTCACCGGCTGCGAGCGGCTGAAACGCCGCCGGCCAGTAGTCAGGAGAGCAGGCCGCGCGAGGTCGAGGTCGAGTTGCGCGAGGCGTTGCGGCAAGACGAGGCGCGCAAGGACGTTCCCGCGCCGGCAGAACCACCCAAATCAAGCCTTTCGATGGCGCCGCCTACCCCGCAAGCGGCTCCGCCACCGCCGCCGCCCGCGAGCGTCACGTTTGCGAAGAGCACGCCGTCTGAGAAGGCCGACGCCGACGAACCCAAGGGTCCGAAGAAGGAAAAGGTCAAGGACGTTGGGCTCGAGGGCATGGCGAGCAAAATCACGGGCAAGCCCGGCGTTACCTTGGCACTTTGGTTGTCGAGCTTGCGAGAAAATCCCTTGGGCAAACGGCTCTCGGAGGTCGCGGCGTGTGATCGCGAGTGGAAGGTGTTCGTCGAGCAAGGCGTCGATCTGCTGAACGACTTCGACGGCGCGCTGCTCGTCGGGCCCGGTCTGTTCGAGCCGCGCCAGATGACGGTCGCCGTGCGTCATGCGCTGCCTAAGGATCGGGTGCACCGTGTGATCGACGGCCTGGTGCGTAAGAGTGGCTCCGCTGGGAAATGGATCGCAGACGACGTGGCCAGCGTGCGGTTGGGCAGAACTCAGCGCATGCTGTTGCCGCAACAGTCCGACCTATTCTTCATCGCGCCGAGCAAAGGATGGAAGGCACTTCACGACGTCAAGCAACCCTTGGGCGTTCCAGAGGCGGACGGTCGCCTGTTGAGCCTCGTTCTGGCACCGCCCCAGAAAGCTCTGGCACGTGCCGGTCTAACGCTCCCCAAGCGAATCAGCGAGCTGCGGCTCGAAGTGTTCGCGAACGCGGATCAGTCGCTCGATGTTCGGGTGGAATTGGAAGACGTAAATCCCGAGGCAGCTCAGGAAGACGTGTTGCGCGTCTCTGGTCAGCTCCATGATTTTTTTGCTGATGTATGGTCCGTCGCGACCACGTTGGGGAGCCTCGCTGGCACGACGGACGCAGACGCACGTCGCGAGTCCGCTCCTCGTCTGAACCTCTCCGTCGACGAGAAAACGTTAGCGGGCATGATTCATCTGTCGCCCAACCAGACCAAGGCGACCCTCGAGCTTGCGGCTTCGCTCCTGTGCAAGAAAGCGAAGCGCCCATTGTCGAAGGCTGGGATGTGAATCGGTCTGCACGGCGTCGACCCTGGCCGTCGACGATGACAAATTCCGTCAATGACGGAGATTCGAGCGGGGCCTTTCGAATTCTCTGCATGGCGCGGCTCGTCCTCGTAAACACGTCGCGTGCTAACCTGAATGGGCGTGTTCATCTCCGAAACCGATTGGGTCGCGTCAGCATGCTCTCGCATGAGTCGACGCTTGCTCGTTGTTGCCTCGACCAGCCTGGCTCTGTGCGTAGCCACTCCCGCGCCCTGCCAGGTGTCGACGATCACGAATCCGCTCATCGCGAAGCGAGCCGATCCTTACCTGTTTCTCCATCGCGACGGATACTACTATTTCACCGCGACGGTCCCGGAATACGATCGTATTGAGCTCCGGCGCGCCACGTCACTCCAAGGCCTGAGCACGGCGCCCACTGTGGTGGCCTGGTCGCGGCACTCGAGCGGTGCCATGGCGGCGCACATCTGGGCGCCTGAGCTGCACTATATCGACAGCAAGTGGTACATCTACTTTGCGGCGGGCAGTTCGAGCAACGTTTGGGACATCCGCGTGTACGTGCTCGAGAACGCGTCTGCCAATCCGCTCGATGGCACCTGGACGGAGAAGGGTCAACTCGTCACCAATGGGACGACCTTTGCTCTCGATGCCACGACGTTCGAGCACCAAGGGACGCGCTATCTCGTTTGGGCGGAAGATGATCCGACCCTGGAAATCAACACGGCCCTGTTCATCGCCCCGATGACTAACCCGTGGACCCTCAAGCAGAAGGGTGTGCGCATCTCGACGCCGGATCTCGCCTGGGAGCGGGTGGGCTATGCGGTGAACGAAGGCCCCGCGGTACTCATACGCAACGGCAAGATCTTCATTGCATACTCGGCTGCGGCGACCGATGCCAACTACTGCATGGGGCTCCTGACGGCTTCGGACACGAGTGATCTCCTGAAAGCGAGTTCTTGGACCAAGTCACCGACGCCCGTGTTCAAGAGCGCCAACGGGATTTTTGGCCCTGGGCACAATCAGTTCACGACCACACCCGACGGAACCACGGATCTGCTCGTGTACCATGCTCGCGACTACGAGAAGATCACGGGCGATCCGCTCAATGATCCGAACCGCGCCACCCGCGTGCAGCCTCTCGCCTGGAACGGTGATGGCACGCCGAATTTCGCCTCGCCGCTGCGCGACGGGACGATCACAGTGGGTCAAGCCACGGGGGGCAGTGGCGGCAACACGAGTTCAAGCAATGGTGGTGGCGGGACCAGCACGAGAGCACCCGTGACGGGCGGCACCTCAGGCAGCGGTGCCGCGAGTAGTGCTCGACCGAGAGCCAGTGGCGGCGCGACAGGGGGTACTAGTTCGCCAACCGCAATGGGGGGTGCCGCGAACGACAATCCCAAGACCGGAGCGGGTGGAGTGACGACCAGCAAGGCAACGCTGGCGGTCGGTGCAACGAGTGGACGCCGAAACGCGGGTGGCGCGGACTCCGGAGTCACAAGCAACGCGCTCGGCGGCGCAAACGACCCAGCAAGTCGCGCGAGTGAGGGCGGTGGCACACGCGCGTCCGAGGCTCGGAACGGGAGCGCTTCATCCACGGGAGCGAGTCGCGCCACGTCAGCTAACGGCAACGTAGGCGGTGAACAGCCTCAGGGATCGGGTGGTGCCAGCGCGGCATTGGGCGCGAGCGCGTCCTCTGTGACGGCTTCCGAAGACCCAACGGGCTGTAGTTGCCGGAGCGCGAAGCCCACCACGAGTTTCGGCCCGCTTGCGACGTGGATCGGCGCGCTCCTACTTCTCGGGCGTTCACGACGAAGAGCCCGCGACCGTATCCCGGCGCGGGCTCGCTAACACTCAGATTACGCCAGACGCGAACGCTAGTTCTCGAAATTCCGTCGTGCGCGCTCGATTTGGTTCAGGAGCTCGCGCAGGCTCGCATCCTGACGCCGCGCTGCGACGTCGACGCGCGCCGCCGCGGCCATGGTTTGATCCATGCCTTGCGTGCTGTTGCGTTGTGCATTGCTCAACTGATGCACCATGTTGGAAATGGTTTCGATTGCGGTCGTCACTTGCTTGCCGCCGCGCGTCTGTTCTTGGGTCGAGCGTTCCACCTGTTGTGCGATGGTGCGCATCTTCTCGCCGCTGTTCATGATCAGTTCGGAGCCACGCGCCTGCTGCGCGGTGGCCGCGGCAATCTGTTGCACGGTCTCCGCGATGCGACCGATGGCATCGGTCACCTGTTTGCTGCCCTTGGCCTGTTCCACGGTAGCGCGGGCAATGGCTCGGACCATGTTCGTGCTCTTCTGGGAGCTCTCTAGAATCTTCTTCAACGCGCGTTCGGCCTCGTTCGAAACCTCGACGCCGCGATCGACGTTCTGAGCGCCGCGTTCCACCGATTGGATCGCGTTACGGCTTTCGTTTTGGATCGTCTTGATCAGATCCGAAATCTCCTTGGTACTGGCTGCGGCGCGTTCGGCGAGATCCTTGATCTCGTCTGCGACGACGGCGAATCCCTTGCCGTGTTCACCCGCCTGCGCCGCGATGATGGCGGCGTTCAGTGCCAGCAGGTTGGTTTGCTCGGAAACGTCGTCGATCACGTTCAGAATCTGACCGATGGCGTCGATGCGCGACCCCAAGTTGGAGATCACGGCCACGGTTTCTTGGCTGGTCTCCTTGATGCGATAGATTTCGCCAATCGTCTTGAGGATGGCTTCTGCGCCGCGCTCGGCGTCCATCGCCACTTCTTCGGAGAGGCGTGCCGTCTCGTTCGCGTTCGATTGCACCTGATCGATCGAGACGTCCATCTCGTTCATGCTCGAACTGGTCTCTTCGGCCGTCAGCGAGAGGGCGTCGACGTTCTTGGCGACTTCCTTGATCGAGAACGCCATCTCCTCGATGCTGGCGACGGTCTCGCGCACGCTCGACGCTAGTTCCTGGATATTCTCGGCGGTTTCATCGCTCGTTGCCGTCATCTGCAAGATCGATGAACTCGATTCCTCGGCACTCGCCGATAGGGTGTCGACGTTCATGGAAATCTCACGGATCGAACCCGACAACTCGCGCATCAGCTTCTGCGCTTCTTCGGTCGCTTCGAGTTGCTGCGCCACGCCGTCCGCGAGGAGCTTCACTGCGTCTTGCGTGGTGCGCGCCAGTTCATCCGCCGCGATGGCAGCTCGGCTGCCTTTCTTGCTCTCGTTCAGGGACTCGGCGAGCTCCGAAAGGTCGTCGAACAGTGCAGCCGTGGCCGAGTCAGCATTCCTGGGCAGTACTGGGCGTTTCCCATCTTTGACCCGATTGAGGGCGTCTCGGACCTGCCCAGGGAGCTCGCTGTGCTGGGATGTGCCCTCCGCAGCGAGGAATACCGCCACTAGCGCAATGAAGCCGATTGCGAACACCGTGGGCATCGGCTTGAGTTCAAGCAGCGCAACAACGAGTGTTGCTCCAAAAACGAGCAAGATTGCTGCGATCTGACGGGGAGAGAGTTTCATAGCGGGTTCGATCTGGTTGCCTACGACGACCGTGACGGCACAATTACTAGTCCAAGATAACCGTGGGCGATGTTTGTAAACAAGACTCGGGTGACATTACGGCACCTCGCCCACCAAGGACTACCCGATGGATGGCTCGGCCGAGCCGCCGAGCTCGCCCTTTTTAAGGACTTTTCGCGCCGTGGGACAGAAGACCGCAACCTTTCCGGCCAGTAACCAACGAAGCGGATCCGGCCCGTCGGAGCGGGCGGTCCAAACGCGAGCCTCTGCACGCGATGGACGATCGCGATTCGCACGCGAATCAAAGCATTCCTTGCCGAGCGGCCTCCACGCATCTACGAATGCCCACGTGTCTGCACGTTTACTGTCCCTGGGTTGTCTGATTCTACTCGGCTGCAGTTCGGCACCGACTCCCGTGCGCGTCAGCCCCGGCTTACCTGCGGCCAATAGCAGCGCTGTAGGCGAGGCGCTCGGTTCAACGCTACGGGCGTATTCACTTGGCAAGGTGGAGCCCGGGACATACGGACCTGTTTCGGTTTCATTGGAAGCAGGAACGCTCTCTGTCTGGGCCAGCCCCCGAGGGAGCGAAAGGGTCTGGCACGCTCGAGCGGTCGAACGGGACGGACACGTCGCGAGTGCACCGGTCGTGATTGGAACGACGGGGCTCGGATTGGGATTGGTGTCGCTTTCGCCGGTCACACAAGGGCTGCGTGGGTTGCTTGTCTATTCGCTGCAAGCGACCGATCAATCCACGACCCTGCATGCATTGCTGCTCGATTCTTCCGGTGTACCGCGCTCCAAACCGTTGGATCTAACCGCAACCGGATCGACGCTGCTCTGGGTGCACGCCAGCGATACCAGCCAGGGCCCGATCGTGTTTTACGCCCTTGCGCGCGGAGAAACGGCCGATATTCGCGCGGTCGGGCTAACCCAGGACGGCAAGATC
>JBLNFG010000784.1:0-3793 GCA_050263495.1 Myxococcales bacterium
GGTCATGGACGGCGATCGCAATCTCGGCAAAGAGATGGTCGGTAGATTTGCTAGCGCGCTGGGGCTGGAAGGTGACGACCGCAATTTCTTCGCCGACCTGATCGCGTTCGAACAGGCGGGAACCAGTGCGGAGAAGAACCGGGTGTTCGAGCGCATCGCCGCCTCCAGACGCTTCCGTTCTGCACGGCGCATCGACGGCCTCGTTCACGATTATCTGTCCCACTGGTACCACCCAGCCATTCGCGAACTTGCCGCACGCTCGGACTTCCGTGACGATCCGAAGTGGATCGCGGAGACATTGCGCCCGTCAATCTCGGTGGGCCAAGCTACCCGATCGCTTGCGCTGCTGCTCGAACTCGGGCTCCTTGCGAAGAATGCGCAGACTGGTCGTTTCGAACTGCGCGACCCAACGTTGACCACGGAGCATGAGGTTGCGTCGCTCGGGGCTGCCAATTTTCATAAACAAATGATGGAGCGCGCGATCGAAAGCATCGACACCGTGGCTCCAGCGCTCCGCGACTTGGCGGCTCTTACTGTTTGTGTGAGTCCTCAGATCGCCACTGAAGTCAAACGACGTATTCATCAGTTTCGAGAAGCGATGACGGAACTCTGCGATGCCGAGAACAGCGGAACTGTTGTGTACCAACTGAACGTGCAATGGTTCCCGTTGTCGCGAACCGACGAGGTAACGTCATGAGACACCTGGCTTGGATGTTCCTGCTCGGACTATTCGGGCTTGGCTGCAGCTCGACAGGTGTCGGTAATCCGGGGTTCGCAGACCAGTCGCTCGTAGTCTCTAGTGATCCAGAGCTCGAACCGAATGCGACTGACAGCGGCGAGCAACTCGATCCCTCCAGTCTGCGCCACGCGGTTCTGGTGTTTGGCAAGCTGCGCTTCATCGCCTGTGACCCCCAAGAGCTGCCCGTGGTTGTCCAAGGGCCCATCGTGGTCGACTTGGCGCAGAACCGAATGGAACCCGCATCGATCACGATCAGCGAGGTCCCTGCGAGCGGCTGTTGCGGAATCGATGCAGTCCTGGCACCTGCGACTGCTCCCGCAAGCATGTCTGGCCGGTCTTTGTTTTTTAGCGGCGTGCGCGGGGATGGCACCGCATTCCTTCTATTCGCGAATATGGCCGGCACCTTGCACCTTCGACCCTTGCCGGGGGTGACGTGGGTGGTGGACGGCGAACACAGCTGGCTTTGGGCCATGCGCCCGCGCCGCTGGCTCACGCCTTCGGAGCTAGATGCCGCCGAGGCAGAGCCCACTGACGGCGTGGAGCGGATCATTGCTATCAACGTCGATCGACATCCTGTGCTGTACAACGCGATCCGTGCGCGCCTCGCGGGGCGGAGCACCTTGCACGTCGACTTGAACGACAATCATCAACTCGACCCTGATGAACGCCTCAATCAGGCGCTCATTGGGCGTGGGCTGGACAGCCTCGACTGAGACTCACCATCCTCTTTCGAGATCGTCGCGAGCCCAATCCGTGGTTTGCGACAGCGATAAGACGGGACCACGAATCAAACTCTGCCGGCTCTAGATCGCGAATCGAAGAACATCCAATCCAGGTCAACGGCTGATGAACAGGCCGTGCAAACCCAACTGCAGTGAAGGGTGAAGGCTGTGAGAGACATTCTGCGAAATGCCGCCCGCCCGTAGCCAACTCATTACCGAAGAGCCATCAAAGATTCTCGCTTTACTGACGCACACGCGTCGCAAAATCCCTACACCGAATCAATCTATTCAACGCGTCCCATGTCCAGCCAGCCCTAGAACTGCGTGGACAATTCTGCTTCGGGTCGCTTCGGTTTCGGCGCTTTCGTTGCGTGAATCAAACCGTTCGGCGTTCTAGACCTGGAGACAACGGGATTTGTCCGGTTTTTCTGACTGTGGAGAGACCGGTCTTGCAGTGTAATCGCCACCAATGTGAAGGAGTCAATTTCATGAGCTTTAGAACCGTAAAGTGCGCCCTCACCTTCGCTCTGCTTGCCGGAATTGGAGTCACTGCCTGCAGTACGACCAATGCAGACACGTCTAACGAGGACGTCGAGGGAGAGCCTGAGCTGGCCGCCGTCGAGATGCGTCTAACGGGTGCGGCGTCCGCGGATGGTACTGCGACAGAATCCGACGCCATCGACGTCGAACAGTTCGCCGCGGAAGAGCTCGAGCAAGCCGGCGTCCCCGACACCACGACCGCCGCGGATCTCGTGCGGCTGCGTGGCGCGGTCAAGGATCTCAACGCAACCATGCGCAATTTCCTCGGCCCCGTAGCAGCGATGGTGCGTGACACGGAACCGACCAAACAAGTCGGGAAGCTAAAACTGTGGGGTCCGGTCACGCGCGGAGCGACCGAGTATCGCTTCTTTCTGCGTCATGCCGCCGCCCATCGATACGGTTGGCGTCTCGAGGCTCGGCTTGCCGAATCAGGCGGTGCCTACCGTCGCGTTGCCGCCGGAGAAATCCTAGTGGGTACGCAGGCTCGCCGCGGTGTTGGCGTAATGGGATTCGATCTCGACGAGCTGCGCGCAGTGGACCCAACGGTCGTCGCCCAAGGCCAACTTCTGCTTGGCTTCAAGCACGGTGCTCTTGGTAGCTCGGTGGCTTACTCAATCCGCAATTTCACACGCGACCCCGCCGCTAGCCCAGGAGTAGATGCACTCTTGCGCGCCGTGCACCTGCAGAATGGTTGCAACCGATTGCGACTTGCTTACCACGGCAACGTCGAAGGTACAGCTACCTCCGCCGAGGAGCTCATCCTCGCTCGCGTCCGTCATCAGCGTGGTGTCGGTGGTCGCAGCGACTTGGTCGCGACCAACGGCGATGTGCCGACAGGTGAGGCATGGGTGGTGAGTCAATGCTGGAATGCCGCACTCGAGAACAGCTTTCGGGAAGTCCGCACTTGTCCACGCGACGGACTGCTGGGCGCGGGTTGCGTCGTAATCAAGACTGAGGGCGATGCCTCTACGTGCCCCGAACTACTGCGCAATGCCGAATTGCCACCCGTCGAGCCAACGGCTCCGATGGCTGACGCAGAGGATCCGAATAGTGATATCGAGCCGCCGGCAGAGATCCCGACGGTTGAAGGCGAGGATTAATCACACCGTGGCCCTGCGCAGAATTCTCCACTGCGCGGACAAGTTCTGCTTCGGGTCGCTTCGGTTTCACTGCGGCGCTTTCGTTGCGTGAATCAAACCGTTCGGCGTTCTAGTGCGAAGCCTACAATGCAGTTGCCGTTTTGCCGCTCGTTCGCGGATGCAACCCTTCGGAGCCGCGCCGCTGAATCAAGCCCTACGCTAGCGAATGTAACGAGCGGTGCTAGTCTCAGCCGTGAAATGAACGCAGGGCTGAGCTGTTTGCTGGGAGTCGTTATGGGAGCTGGAGGCCTCTACGCATGGCAACGTCATGGCGGTCCAGATCCAGAATTGGTGTCGGCGAAGCAACGCATTGCAGCGCTGACCAGTGAACGTGCTGATAGAGCAGCGGAACTCGCCCAAGCCAAGGACCAACTCGCTCTGCTTGGGATGTCAAACCAGAACCTCACGCAAAAGCTCAACGACACCGCCGCGCAAGTTGCGCCGGCGGTGTCGATTGCGCCCGCACCTCTGCAAGCGCCACCCCTCATGCCGCCCGAAATGCGCGCTTTCCACGAACACCGACTCAGGGATGAAGCAGCCAGGCTCAAGCGCCGCCTACAGCTATCGGAGGCGCAGGCGCAGCAGCTGGATCGCTTGCTGACAGATGCCTTGAAGACCAGCGAGAATGGGCCTCCCATCTTCGAGCTTGCCAC
>JBLNFG010000785.1:0-3984 GCA_050263495.1 Myxococcales bacterium
GCAACAAGCAATTGCGTGTGGCGGCGAATGCTTCTGAACATCGGTAACCTTCCTGGAGGCGTTTCTTACGGCCACTTCATCGCGAGGCGATCCGCGGCGGCGAACTGGCGAAGGGAACAAAGTCGTTACGAACAGTGGTAGTCTGCGAGCCAAAGGTGCGGGTCGGGACCTGGCCGTATGAATGAGAATGCGTGTCTGGGACGTATCAACGAAAGCTCTGGCTAAACCGATGGATGGGTGAACATGTCCCTTTCTGCTGCAAGAATGCTCACTCGAGTTAAGTCGCTCGACCTAGCCTGCTTCAGTCAGAAATCTGCCTACCTGCAGAACTGCAGAACTGCAGAACTACTTTTTGCCAGCCCTGACGTTGCTTTTGCCTGGTGGACGTACTCTCGTTGCAGGCCGAACCCAAAGCTCACGCGCGGGGGCCCTCCCGGCCAATGGACGGGTAAGCCGCCGCATACCTAACACTCGACCGAGTGCACTGCGAGTGCGCCGCGTGTGCGCCGCCGTAGGCTCCCCCAGTAAAGCCGGTGCGCTCTTGAGCGAGCCCACGGGGGTCTCGGTCGTGCTGAGTTGTTTGTTTCACCACCGCTCCGACCACCCCTTCGCGCCGCTGCGACGCTAGGGATGCCGATTCGGTTAGTATTGCGCTACCAACTCACGCATAAAGTGCGCAGCCATCCCGCAATCCGCACGTTATGCTGAAACTGCTGTGTATCAAACAACTCTAGGCTACTGACACGCAGTACGTTGCGCCCCTGCCAACACTCATCACGACGTACACGGGCACGCGATATCGCAGGCCGCGAAGCATCAAGTCGTCGGCCGTAACCACACGGCCACGCGATATCGCGAGCCGCGAAGCATCGAGTCGTCGGCCGTAACCACACGGCCACGCGATATCGCCGAGCGCGAAGCATCGAGTCGTCGGCCGTGTAGTGATGTGCTACCAACTGGTATTCAGATTGGTGCTCGCGCAGTCCGTGTGGCGCACGAGTGCGAACTCAACCAGAACGCTGCGGAGCCGTGCGGGCGACGCATCAACCAGTTATCTGCGCAGCAATCATGCGTCGAAACGAATACACTCCCTCGGATACACTGATCACGGACTTCTGCGACACTGATTCCAAGTGGGGTCCGTTGCTGTTTCTAAGGCCTGCACGCAGCCAGCGCTTCTCGGTTTACCGCTGTATGGCGCTGGCGATTCTGCTGGGCGGCGGCTTTGGAGCTCTCGGAAACATCCTATTGCTGTTGATTGCCAGGGCATTGGAGCGTCCGGCTCTTCCCATCTTCGCGTTCCCCCTCCTGCTCACCGCCTTCTACTTCCTGGCAAGCTGCCTCGTGCTCGCCCCTTCTTGGAATCGCCGCGCAAGTCTTCTGACTAACGGGAGAGCGTAGGCGCGCGCCGAAGGTGCCTGCGAAATCGGCGAACCAGCAGCAGCGACAAGGCCAACCAGAGTGGACCGCGCATTGCAGACGTAGAACGCCCTCCGGGGATGGCGCAACTGCACCCCCCGGTGTCCTCCGCGCATTGCGTGCTGAAGCCGTGACGTGGGGTTGGGTCACAGCCCGTGTCGGGCGTGCTCTTCGGAGGAAAAACCTCGCACACACCGGCAATGTCATCTGGGTCGAGTGTGCGCATGGATAGATTGCGATTCTCGCCGTAGTCACCGTACATGGTGAACGCGAGCGACGCTCGGTCGTACAAATCGGCGAGCCCAAGGATGTGGCCAGACTCGTGCTGGATCACACTCTGGAGGTCAGTGCCCTGGCCCTGACCATCTACCGAGAAATCGAAATTCGCCGAGTTGAACTCGACGTCCACGTCGTAGATCTGCCCCGTTTTTGGGTGAAAGTGCACGCCGGTGAGCGCGATGACAACGCGGGCATGCTCTGGATCTGGCCACTCATCATCATGAAACACCCAGACATTCTGATTCGGTTTGTCGGTGTTGTAGCGCGACTCCGTGCAGTCTACTCGAGGAAACTGCTCGACGGAGAAATTCGGCTTGCCACCACCAGGGCAATCACCCGAGCGCCAGTTCATGAAGCATAACCCAATGAGTTCTTCTAGCCGACTCGGGGTGATGCCTAACTTCTTCGATCCTTCACTCTGAACGGAGTAGGAAAAGCAGCTTTGATCCCAGTGCAGGGGTTCCACATTGAAATAGCAGCCATTGACCTCGTTGCTTGGCACATCACATTCCGCCGGCCGCGTCTTCTCGTCAGTGTTTGCACACACCGTGGTGCGGCAGTAGCCCTGTGCAACGCCTGACGCCAACAAAGTTGCAGCCGCAACGACAGCTGGTGCGACGCTTCTCGGTAACCGCATGCCCCGGAGCCTGACGCAGGAGTGCCGCGAGATCAAGCCCACTTGGGCCCAATGCCCAGCGCCGTAACCGCGCCGGACAAACCCAAACAGCGCTCAACTCCGCACTCAGCCCAGATTCGCGCCGGCTTTGGCAATTGCAGTCCAAGCCATTGACGAACACCGCTCAGGTGTGCTTGACCGGAATCAAGCCTTGGCTTGAGAAACGCGGCAGTGTCGGCCGCGTAGGGAGGGACGTCACGGCAAACCAATTGATGGTTACGCACATCGCGTTCGCCGGAATTGTTCCTAAGCGTAGTGTGTGCAACGCACGGTCGAACCTGCTCCGACACACGCGAGAACAGGAAGAGCAGAGCGCATGAATGGGGCGGCGAGTACCGCCGCCTATTGGCGAGCGCTGACACTCGATGGACTCCGCGCCGCTACGAAACCCGTCCGGGGGCGCCCGAACCCGATGCTTCGCGAGTCCTTACTATTGTCGTCGTCAGGAAGACTCGAGGTACGCGTGGCTTCAAATTGACTAGGCATCTTCGCTGCGCTCGTGCTCCTTCGTTGGGCGGGGAATCGCCGCCGGTGGTTGGGCGCCCTATGCTTGGGTCTTGCGCATGATGAATGGCACTCATCCGTTGCTTCGGTGGGCTACTTTGCTGCTCCTTGCTACTGCGGCTTGCGCGCCGCGCACCTGTGCACGGCCGACAGACGACCGGCGCACTGTAACGGGGCCCCCGCCGAGCTCGTCCACGCTGCCACAAAATGGGGACATCGAACCACCCGAGCAGCTCACAACGCCGAGGCCATTTCGCGACGTATTAGGTTTGAACGTTAAGTTCACGCAGGGTCAACCGCTCACTGACCTGCCAATGCTCAGTGAACTCGGAGTACGCTGGGTACGCGACACCGTGGACTGGGCGACGATCGAGCCAAAGCCCGAGCAGTTCAAACCGTTTCCGCCTGATTTTGTGCGACGACTTGTGTTCTACAAATCCCAGGGCATTGGAGTCGTGTTTTTTCTCGCCTATGAGAACAACGTCGCCTACCCCGCAACTGGAGCCGATCCATTCAGGCCAATCAATCCCGCTGCGTTCGGGCGTTATGCGGTTGAAGTCGCTAAGCAACTGAGCGCCTCCGGTGTTCGTTTCGTGCTCGAGATTTGGAACGAGCCGCACAACTTCGTCATCCGCCCAATGCTCTCTGGTGGCTGGAATGGCAAGCCGCCAGCACCGTGGCTCGAACATTACGTCAAGATGACACGTGAGGTCGTGCACCGGGTTAAGGCATTTGACCCAGCCATCGAGCTATTGACGGACGACGACATGTGGATCATCCATTATTGGTACCTTGAGCAAGGTCTGCCGCCAGAACTAGATGGGTTCGCCTTTCATCCGTACACACTAGCGTCGCCGGAGCGGGCAGCCGTCGATCATGACACTGACTGGGTTCGCCCCTTCACCGTTGTGGACGCGGACGGTTCGTTTCACTCTGCCGTGCGCCGATTACGCGCGCACGGGCGAAACAAACTGGGAAAGACTCCGCAAATGTGGGTGACAGAGTGGGGGTGGCCCATTGGACAGCTATCGCCGTCGGGCCTGGTGACTGAGGACTTGCTCGCAAACTGGCTGCCGCGGGCCTATGTGGTGGCGGCCGCAGCGGGC
>JBLNFG010000786.1:0-5480 GCA_050263495.1 Myxococcales bacterium
GAGCTGCGTGTGAATGGCGGGAGCTGACTTACGACCGTCGGGTTGCAGCTCGGGACTCAAGCCGACAATGTCGGTTCGCAATAGATGCTGTCGAACGCGCCGAAACAGTTCTTCCGCCCGCACGTTGCAGTCGACGAAATGGCCCGCTTCAGTGTCGAGGACAACGACGGCTTCAGGGGCGTGCTCGACCAGTGTTCGATAGCGCGCCTCACTGTCGGCAATTTCCTGAGCCGCTCGACGCTGTGCGGTAACGTCGCGTGCCACAGCGACGTAGCGGGTAGGATGACCCTTGTCATCCGTCACAGGCGATATTGCGACGTCCAGATCTAACTCTGCTCCGTCGCGGACACGGCTCCGAACCGGGTTACGCCAAGTAAGACCGCTCTTGCGCGTCTTCATCGGTTCGGGAATTTGCTCTTCGATGCGTTGCCCGAAGTTGAAGAAGGGTCCTTTGATGCCGAGCAAAGTGGCCAGAGGCTTTCCAACCGACTCGCCCGGGAAATATCCGGTAATGCGCCTGAAGCCAGGGTTAGTCCACTCGATCTTGCCTTCGGCGTCCGTCATACAGATGGCGTCGCCCGCATTCTCCAAGGCGATCGCCAGCACCGCGAGTTGTTGATTGGCAGCCTCCAGCTCTTCAGTTCGTGCCAGCACGAGTTCGTTCAACGATGCCTTGTGCCCATGCTCGCGGAGCAGTAGCTGGTCGACGGCCGTCGAGAGTTCGACCAACTCTTGGGGAACAGACCAACCGGGATCCGAAAGGGCTTGTCGGTTCGAGGCTACGGTCCCTTGCTTGGCCGCATTGACCAGGTCCGTGATGGGCTTGGCGAATTTGCGCGAGGAGATGTACGAAACCAACAACGCACCGAGCAGTGCCCAGAGGGACACTCTCAGCGTCGAAAGCCGCATGCTGTGAGCCGCAGATTCCGTCTCGGCCTCGGGTCGAAACACGATCACGTCCCATCGGACATACTCCGACAACACGGGCACGACGCTCGCCCGCATGGCACGCCCGGATTCGTCCGGTGCGATGCGGCGCTCCGTGCTGCCGGACCATCGCAGCAGAGGATTCGTGGAGACGTCTGTCAGGTACGGGCGTGGCCTGGCGCGAGAGTCTGCAATCAATCGCGAGTTCTCGTCTACCAGTACTACTTCTGCTCCGGAATCCGCTTCGAAACACGAGAGTATTACCTGCCGGATTGATTCGAGACTAACCGAGCCTCCAATGTACGCTTCGAGGCTGTGGTCGGGCTTGAGCAGTGGCGCAACGATGTGCAGACTGGGCTTGTTCGTTCGCCGACCAGTGTCGACACCAGACACCAGCACTTGAGGATGTTGTAACAGCTGCTGGAAGTAGGCGCGATCGCGATAATCAGTGCCAGCGTTGGGCTTACCATCAAAGCCGAGGACGGGCGCCGACGCAATCGCGAGGCCACGCTCGTCGCCCACGTAGACGGCTGCATATGCATTCGTGTACTTGAACAGCCCATCCAGCACGCGCTGGAGGTACGCCGAATTGCCCAGCATCGAGGGCTCAATCTGTGCGGCGAGCGTGCTCAAGTTACGCACCTGCTCGTTGACGTGGTTACCCACTGAGCGGGAGATATCGAGCCCCAGTTCGCGGACGCGTCGATTGGCTTCATTGACGGCAATGCGCCCCAAGCGCGAAGCCTCGACCGTGCCTAGCCACACAACTGGTGCAGCCGACACCAAGCTCAACGTGACGAACAGAAAACTCCGAACCCCGATCCGTCGCATGCAGGTTAGCCCACTCGATCCCCTCTTTGGGCTACGCATCGTAGGATGGCGCTCTAGATTCAGTCAATCGTCAATTCCGTCTGGTGGAGCCCTGGCACAGTAGCTTTCCTCTGAAATACTCGATTGGGCCGACGGGCGTGATGCTGCGTGGACGTCGGCCCATGACGCCAGGTTTGCGAAGAGGCCTTACTTCATGGTGCTCCGTTGCGCGAGCACAAGCGGCCGCAACAAGGACTCGGCGTACACAGCCAGACGCAATCGACACGGACCTGAATGCTGAAACCGGGCAAAGACCGAATTGCAGACGACGGCTCGCGCACTATGCTTGCGCGCGTTCTGATGTCGAAAACGGAGAACACGCTAGACTGCCTGACGTGTGGTGCCTGCTGTTTCCAACGCGCAGGAACCATCCTCGTGACAGATAGCGACCTCGATCGATGG
This sequence comes from Myxococcales bacterium, assembly GCA_050263495.1. Classification (GTDB taxonomy): domain Bacteria; phylum Myxococcota_A; class Polyangia; order Polyangiales; family Polyangiaceae; genus FEN-1139. Next base: position 2,200 of record JBLNFG010000786.1, read on the forward strand.
CGAGAGCGCGGTCAATCGGAGATCATCAGCAAGCTTGAGCCCGGGCATTTTGGGCAGCAGGCATTCCAGATGAGCGCGCGTGGTTGTTGTGTGTTCCACGGCACGCGAGAACACCCGCACGCGTGTGCGATCTATGAGGACCGCGCAGACGTGTGTCGTGATTTCGAACGCGGTTGCGCCCAGTGTCACGAGTTCCGACGCGACCGTGGTCTCGAGTGAAGCCATGCTCAGCGCGTCCCTTGGACGCGTCCGCCTGACAGCCGGTTCTTCAGTTACTCCAACGAGTTCGGGCGATTGGAGGCGCGGGCCAGCATAGATTGGCCGGATGGTCGCGCGCGCAACTGTGCGGCTGGCGCAGCACGGTGCTTTCTCCCTGCCACACCCACGACAAAGATGTCAGCCCTCGCGGAAAATTTCAGGCGCTTGGCTGCGTTTTCGGAGGGGCGTCTTATACTACCCAAAGCTGGCATGCATCGTGCAGTCGGCTAGGAAGCCATGCCCTTTTTGGTCCGTGTGTTGCTCTGGGGACTCGTTATCTTGGCGCCCGGCGGCCTGCTTTTGCTGCCTTTTCTCGCGATGAATCAGTTTCGTAAGGGGCAGCCGGACGAGAATTCGAACAAACACGCCCATGCGCACTGATCGCGCAAACTTTTGATACAGCTGTGCTGGGTGACAACTGTACGGGATGGCGGACATCGAGATCCGCCATCTTCCTTTTTTTTGTTGATCCGTCGCGGTGACGGCCCCACTTAGAGGAACGCGTTGAAGGTTTTTCTCGACGATCAACGACCTGCGCCAAAGGGTTGGATTCTTGCTCGCTCAGCCGACGAGGCGATCGATTGGCTCCGGCGGGGCGAGGTAACGGAGTTGAGTCTCGACTACGACCTGGGTGACCCACATTTCGGGACTGGGCTGGTTGTGCTCGACTGGCTCGAGACGGCACTCTCCGAGGGGCGTTTGCGGCTACCGCGTCTCGTTGCTCATAGTGGCAGCCCCTTGGGACGCCGTAGGCTGGAGCATTCTATCGCACTGCTCGAGGAACGCTGGGGATAGCGGTATCCTCATTACTCGAATTGGAGCGTGCGCACAATGCCCTCGAGTAGCGTTCGCGCTCTGCCGCGTTCGCTTGCCAACGCTGCCCCAGTAATCGTCACCCAGCGACCATTGCGCGGAAAGACGAGCATTGCAGCGGACATTAGATACCGATCCCCAGGGATTTCCAGCTCGACGATCGCCGCTTGAGACTGACCGAGGCGGATCGTCTGGTGGGAAAGCCAACGCTGAGACGTCATCCGCGTTTGGTCGCGAGCCTCGCGTAGATACTGTTCTAGGTCGCCGCCAAAGAGATCCTGTTCGTACACCAGACTCACGTTACTGGCGAATCCGTCCTGCGGCATTGCAGCAAGGAGATCCACACCACGCATCGTGACCGCTGCATATCCGTCCGGTACCTGGAATGAGAGGCCGTACTCGGGAAGAAACCAACGACCCGCCGATACGTAAGGGCGCCTCTGTTCGGCAAGCTCCCAGACTCGTTCCACCGCGGCGGTGCTCTCGGCGTCAAACGTCGAGGGATAGAACTGGGGACGGTGCGACGACAGCGCTCGGCGCAGTGGCTCGAAGTGCGCCTGCAAATCGGAGTAGACGAGATCAGTCACCCGATCGTGGCGCGTCAAACCCACGAACATCCGTCCTGCAAGTGACTTGAACACCACTTGTTCGAATTGCCGGGCGTCGCTTGCGCGGTCCCACAAGATGCGCCAAGCGACCGCATATCCACCGTCGGCGAGGCCATACACACGCAACCGATCGCCGTCCCAACCGGCGGCAGCGACACGCGCCATGGTTAGGTCCTTTGCCACAAGCAACAATCGATTATAAAGCAGTAGTTCGCCGAGTGTTCCGTCGAAGACGATCGGAAGTGACGTCATCGACTTAGGGGTAGCTGGCAACGTGACGTCCGTCGGAAGATCGCGACGGAACTTCTGCGGGTGCAGGAGTTGTTCGGTTGAGGTAGGGGGATTAGCAAGTACGTCTCGCACTGCGGCCCAACCGCCCTCGCGGTAACGCAGCAGTACCAAGCGCCGCCCCGACTCGTAGATGACGCTGAACGCTTCGCCGGCAGAGAGCCGACCAACGGAGGTATCGGCTAGATCCGGATCCAATCGATCGATCGAAACGCCACGCCGTGACCACTCGAGACCCGAGCCCACAACGACGGCCTGCCCTTCCAAGATGCCATGGGCAGCGCGAAGGCTGTCGAGAGATTGCCGATGAGCGCGGATGAACGCCTCTAGGCCAAAGGTTTGATCTTGGTAGGCATGGGCCAGCTCGTGGGCAATCAGACTCTCGAGGCTCAACATCCGAGCGTCCGCGTCATCGCGGGCCACCAGGGTTTTCGCGACGTGATCGTAGTAGGCGAGAGTTGCCTCACCGACCGCGAGCCGAGCCAGAGCCTTCAGTTCATCCGGGCTACGCCCCTGGGACATGCCAAATAGCCGAGCGATCGCGCTAAGCGCATCGAACTGGCCTGGCATCTCGAAGTGCGTGGCGTTCTTCGCCAAGCCGTCCACGAACGCGTCCTCCCTAGCCACTTGAACGTGGAGACTCGTACCATCAACCGCAAAACCAAACCGCCTCAGGTCGGAGAGGGTCTGCTTAGTTATCGCTACGGCTTCCGCCTGACGAGCGCTCAGAGGATCCGCGGCTCGAATCGCCCGAGTGGACGAGGTTTGCGTTTGCGACGAGGCCGGAGCGCGAGTGACGGTAGCCGATTGACATGCGAGCGCCGAGGCGAGCATTCCGATCAAACCTACGGTGCCGCGACGCATAGACCAAATATACATGAAGCGAGGCGGCTGAGGCGGCTAGGCGGGGCAAGTCCTCAAGGCGCAAGTTGAGGGACACTTCTGGCTTACGAGCCTCGGTCGGTTGCCCCGAGCAGCAGTGCGGATTACCAAAATCAGGCAAAAGGGGGTGCTTCCATTGCAGCTGCCCGGTGATCCAGCCACACCGCACCGAGGCCGGTGTAAGGTTGCCGGCGCCAAACCGAAGACGGTTAGCGCGCCCAAAGCTCGAGAGCTCAGCAGGCCTTACCGAAAACGGTGAGGGAGCTCTGTTCGGGGTCGTCGAGAACAGTGTCTATCAATAGCAAAGGCTCCTAGAGCGCCAATCAGTTTGAAATCCCTACTACAAGCGCCGATCCTCTCGCTGCGCGAGGCGGCCTCGTCGCTGCGCTCCTCAGATTACGTCAGTAGTCTTGCGGTGCTCACTCCTCGGGC
>JBLNFG010000787.1:0-9918 GCA_050263495.1 Myxococcales bacterium
GCTCCATGCACGACTTGCGAGATGATTGAACTCGCGGCTCAACCGCCTTCCCCCTAATAGCCGAAATGGGAGTCGGACCACGCGGGAATCGCAGGCGAGTGCTGCGCAAACGCCGTGCCGAAGCCTTGAAGGCGTCCTACCCGCGTGGCTGGCATCCGGCAAGCAGACTCGAAGCAGCGGACTCCGCTCCCCCAGATTGGCTTGGACCAGAATCCGACGCTTGGCTCCGTTTTCGCTTTGAGGTCGAGACTACCGCGGCGGCACGATGACGCCCGTGGCATGGTTCGGATAAATGACGCGGAATTCGTTGGTGTTGACTGCTTCAGCGTCGCTGATTCCAATCTGCGCAGAGGTTGCGAGGATATTGCCGAGGACACACTCCGTTTCGAGCATCTCAACGACCAGTGGAACCGCAAACTCTAGGTTCGTGGTTCGCAAATAGATCTGCATCACATTGTTCTCTGGCTCGTAGTCATAGCCATCGTCAGCGATGAGTCCGCTGGAACGCGCCGCCAATTGATCAGGGATCATGTAGCGAAGATCCAAGTCAGGGTTCTGCAGCCGTTCGGGATCGAGTCTGATAACGATGGAAGGCATCTGCTTACGTCCGCTACTGCTCGAGATCGGACAATTCGAGTTCAAGTGCGCCGGTCGACACGAAGACCTCGTAGAGCGAGACGAGTAGCGAGGCGGTCAGGCTCGCCAGGCTCGCGCCGAAGAGCCATCGAGCGCTACCCGGCCAGTGTAGAAAGATGGCACTCATGGAAGAGCTGCACAGCAGGAAGGCGATTACCCCCAAGATTTGCATGAGCTTCATCAGTCCGAGCCGCAGTCGAAGGTTACGGATCTGTCCGGCAATGATCGGATGTCGCGCGCCGTTCAATCCCTGCCGAAGTTGGCGAACGAGTTGCGCGAGCACGAGGAACCTGTTCGTGTATGCCAGAAAGAGCAGACTGATCGCGGGAAACAGCAGCGCGGGCGTCGTCAGTTCCAGGGTGACCGGCATGGGCCGTCAAGATACTCACCAGTAGAAGCAATGGGCAAGGTTCGTCGCAGCCGCCGCGAAGCTTCCGCAGCGAGTTTGGAAGTTGAATTCAGCCCAATTCCAGGGTGCAGCAAGCCTGTACCGGCGAGGACCAAATTTAGTAATGGTTTCCTCGTTGATGAAGCTTGGGATCGGCTGATCAAGCTTCGAAGTGCCTGATCAAGCCCTCCCTCCCCGTGAGGTGTGCACCTCGAGGCCACTCAACTACCCACGTGGCGCTTAGCAGGACCGAGCACCTTACGTCGCACGCCGCCTTTGCGTTTGAATCCGAGGCCGTCCAGGTAGAGATCGGTGGTCTCCAGACGACCGTCCTTCCGCTCTTTCAGTAAGCCGATCTCGATGAGCATGGGAACGAACTCGAGGGGATCATCGCACGGCGGCTCGTTGAGAATCGGATCCCAGCGATCGCCCCAAGTCTTGCGTAACTGGATCTCCAACGGTTTGCGCTCCATCGGCACCTGGCGGAGGTTAGTCCACTTGGCCAGACGCTCCTGAAGCCCCACCAGCCATGGCCATTCGTCCATGGAGGAGCGAACGTGATCCGCAGATACGGTTGTCAATGCTTGTCGCAGATAGGTGGGTGCCAAGATGACGGCGTCCGTCTCGTACTTGTCGGCTATCTGCTTTTCCGCGGCAAGTTCAAACATCCGCACGAGCGAGCGCGGCGAGGCATTGCCTAGGCAGTCCTTGATGTGGCCCAGAACCCATGTTTCCGTTGCGCCCTTCTTGGGTCCGGCTCCCATGTAGTCACCAACGATAGCGTGCACGACTTGATAGAGCGCTTCGACGGAATCGGACTGCAGGCTCAGGCCGAGCCGTGGATCCTCCACGAGATCGCGCTTCTTGAGCCCGAGCGTCTTCGACCAAAGCGTTGAGTCTGAGTTAATCACCCTCTTGACCAGCATGGAAAGGAGGCTCTCGTCAGTCCACTTGAGTTCGAAACGGTTCGCAGACAGCTTCGCGAGATCGGCGCCACCTTCCACAATGAAGCGACGATAGATATCCGATCGGACGAAGAGCTTTGCTCGAATCCCCTTCCAACGACGCCAGCGCGACGCCCAGAACCCGACCAACGTGGACGCGGCTCGGCCGTTACGGCTGACGAGCAGATCCAGCTCATCGAAACCAACAAAAAGGATCCTACCATTCGCCTCGAGGTTGTCGTCTAGGCGGTCAAGGGCCGTGGCTGCGACGGGGCTGAATTGCTGCCCTACGGCAAGAAAGTCGGCCGTAGTTGCTTCGGCGGCTCGAATTGCCTGACACTCGGATTTTCCGCGGTTGTCGAGTTGATCCCAGAGCGCGCGAACGAGGACACATTGCCAGAACCCGCTTGAGGCGTCTTCCGTAAGAGACTGGGTCTCGAAGAACGTTCGTAGCTGGGTTTGGTCAGGATAGGACTTTTCGTAAAGCTTGACGGCCACCCATGCGCAGTTCTGATGGATTCGCGCCTTTGGGTTGCGCTCACGAAGCGTGTCGGAGAGGTCGAATTCCGTTACGGCTCGGAAAAGCGCCGTCTTCCCGGAACCGCGTGGTCCGAGGATGAGTGATACGTCGGGATCGAGCGCCCCCATATGTTCTCGCGGCGCATAGAACATTCGACAGAACTCGTCTCGCCTCTCAGACTCCGCACGACCGCTACTACCCATGCGGGAAAGCAGCGTCAGAAGGGCTTCTTGATTCTTCATGGATTCCAGGAAGCGGCAATGCGGCGCGCCAAGAGTTCGCTAAACTGTGCGTATCCGCCAAGGTTCGAATCCAGTGCGAGGAGCAGATCCTCTATCGTTGCGCATTGAGCCAGGGAGGGAAGGTACGATAGCTGTTGGGCGCGGTGCGGTGCTGATTCGCTAGCGGCATCGTCGAGGTACCAGATGTCTTGTTCCGAGACCTCGTCACTTGCCGCGTAGTAACTGTCGCGAAAGATGTCTTCTGCCTGTTCCGCAAAACGCTGCGACAGATCTGCGAGCGGTTCCTTCGAAAGCTGGGGCACCATTGCGTGAATCAGCAGAATCTCGGCTTGCGAGTAGCCGCGACGAAGTCGATCCGCACCAAGCCTCCTGATAGCGTAGGTCAGGCCTTCCCAACTCTGAGTCGAGTTCACCCCGACCAGAACGTGAAAATGGGCCATGCCCGAAAGCAGGATTCCGGCTGTCTCTGAGAATCCGGTGCGCGAATCGAGCAGGATCCAATCCGGTCGTAGCTCGTCGCGCACTTGATGGAGAAGCCCGTCCAGAGGGTGTTGCGGCAGCCCCTCGCCCGGCTGTTCGAAGTCGAGGCGCGCCAGTTTGCCTAGATAGTGGAGATCCAGTCGGCCCGCGGCGAACATGCGAATGCTGCCTTCCGTGGAGAGCTTCCCAAGATGCACCATGGAAGAGTAGTCCAGCAGATCCAGTTGTTGCCGGACGATCGGCGCCTCCATCAGGTAGTCAACGACACCGTATGGGGCAGGCGACTCAACCGAAAGGATGCTTCCAAGGCCCGGTGCATCGAGATCAAGATCGATGACGACAACGCGATCCCCTCGTCGTGCTCGATCAATAGCAAACGTTGCGAGCGCGGTCGTTCGACCCATCCCACCTTTGAAGGAGTAGAACGAGACGATGGGACAGCTGTCGCTGCCAACTACGGGCCACAACGGGACACTTCGACACTGCTGCCAGGCCGGAAGCATTCGATGTCGAACACAGATTCGTAAGGGCAGCGGTGGTGTACCCGTGTCATCCTCCGCTGGACTTGACTCATCCCAGGAACTGTCGAGTTCCAGGGGATCGAACTCAGCGTTGTCGGGAGCCCAAAAGAGTGACGCGGCGTAGGGACCGATCGCGGCAAGCAAGTCGCGCAGCATGGGCTCAGCAGCGCGCCGTCCCCAGCATGCCAGCGAGAAGCGGCCAAACGCGTCCTCAATGACCAAAGCACGCTCGAGATCGAGCTCAGACCACCTAGTCTTCAGCGATGAGGTGAGGAGCTGACGAGCTTCATCGAGATGTAGAGTCGCTTCGCGCGTCATGGCGTGACCTCACGGGTAACCAAGTCCTTCGCAAAGGCACCAAAGCACCGATGAGCAAGATTCCAGAAGCCCAAGGCTTCAGTGCGCCAGGCGGTGTTATCTGACGCATAGCGCATCGCTGGCTCCCAGGGAGGCTGCATCGTGTCGAGTTTCGAGCGCAGCGCGCCAAGTAGTGAGCTTGGAGCATGGCGCTTCCAAGCGGGCTGTCGGGATGCGGCCATCCGATCGAGGCAAGCCTGGAGTGCGGAGAGATTATGTCCGAGCTCTTTCAATTCGATGCCCGGAGGAGTTGATGGACTCGAGATCAGCGCCTTCAGAGAGCACTCGATGACATAGCCCGCCAAGTAGGCGCACCCATCCCAACGCTGATTCTCGAGCAGCACTTTGCTGTCCTTAAGATGTCGGTAGGCGGCGTTGGCAAACTGTTCGGCCATCTGGAAAGCCCGAGTAACGTCATTGCCAGTGGCATCGGCCGAGTCAAGCAAAATTCTGGTCTCTGCCACAGTGGGCTAGAAAAAAGGTCACGCGCGCAAGGATCCGAGCGGATTCGGCGTGTACGAGACTTGTTCGAGTGGGTCATCCCTGCGTCCCCGGTTCGTCCTCCGTGATCGAGGCGCGACGCGCAGCGTCGTCGGTGCAGACTTCGTTGGGCCGATCAATCTTCCACGCTGGCCACTTCGCTATGGGATCTCCTGTCGGCGACGGTCTGGAATTCGCACGAGTTCATCGAGAAGCTTCGCCGCCACTCGATCGATATCGTCCACCGCAACAGTGCGCGACGAAGTGAGCGTCAGCGCGTTTCCTACTGCTCGACCACGGACGCACCAAAGCGCTCCCTTGGGGCCTCGCTACCCTCGCAGATCAAGACGCGAGCAGCGCTCAGTTTTGGACATACGACTACACCCCCACGTTGGCGCCTTCGGCGCGCCCGCGATCGGGAACGGGATCAGGCTGTAGTATCCTCGTTCGGCCGTGACGTATCGCTTTCTATCGACGTGGCACAGAGAAGTCGTTCGGTCCGAGCCCAGGGGCTCGCGACCTTCGATTCGGGATCCGGGTACATATTGCCACGTGTACCCCACAGATCCCCAGGAGTTGATCATTCGGGTCGGCCGTCGAATTGCCGAGCTCCGCTCGGCCAAGGGAATGACCCAGGCGGACTTCGCCGAAGCCATGGGGTGCTCGGTTCAGTACGTCGGATTGCTCGAACGCGGGAAGCAGAACCTGACCCTCGAGAAGATGGCAGAGGTCGGCAACGTCCTCGGAACCACCGTCGAAGACCTTCTCCGAAAGCCCAGACGAGGATCGCTCGAGCTCAAGAAGGGGCGACCCAGCCGGCAGCGATGAGGGTGTGCCTCACCCCACCGCCCTTTTGGATCCGGACGCATTTCAGAGCCGCAGTCTATCCTGGATCTTATCTACAAGAGTCCGAATGATGGGCGGGAAGCGCCTATCCGCGGGAAGTTTGAGAATTTCCTGGGTGAAAGGCGCTGCGTACTTTGTCTTGCCCGCTCTGCGCGATGTTGAGGGAGTATTCAATCCCTTCACGTCGCGTCCGATCACCCCAGTCGATGGGTTTTCGCCCCGGTGCGATGGCGGTGCTCTCGAGCTGCGGTGATGGCCGCGGCAATTCTCTCTATCCCAAAAACCTGTTCCGCCGCCAGCGCGTTATGGGCAGCGCACCTCAGTCGAATATTATCGACGGTAGGAGCGCCGTCGAGCGCATACGCGACACGATGATCGAACTCGAGGAAATGTCGACTCTGGCAGCGCTTGCCATCCGCGTCCACGTAGCTGCACTGTCCGGCGTCGCGTTCCCAGACTTGCCGACGCACCCGCGCCGGAATGCGACGCGACTGATGCGCCTGGGCTTCCATGTCTGCATCAAGTGCTACCTCAGGGTCACTGGCAGGAGCGGTGTTCACTGTGTCCGGCAATAGACTCGCACGCGAGCCCTGCGAAGGTGACGTATCCGGTATTGCACTAGGCCATGCCTTGTCTTCGGCAGATTTTCCAATGCAATCGCTCGCGATACGTAGTGCGGTCGCGTCTGCACCAGCCGCCGCCTCGTTTTCGTCAGACTTCGCAGTACGCTCTTCCTCCATGCGTCCGACTGTCGCGTTATGGATCGGAAGGGGCTCGCTTCCGATAAACTTCGCGATACGCGCTTCGCCGATACATCGGGCAGTCGCGGTGGATTTCGAAGCACCGTCCTTCGTCGACGGTTTTGATATTCCTTGGCGAGGAGAACCGTACCGGCGTCGCTCTTCACGCTCAATCAATAGATCCAATGCGCGCTCGACCAGCGCCGGTAGATCCGTCGGGGCAATCACATGGCTCACGAGCTCTCCCGCGCGATCCATCTTCTCCTTGAGCCGCTGACTTGCCGTGAATACTACCCGATAGCTGTGTTCGGACAGCGGTTGGCTCTTGGTCGCTCGCGTTGGCGTATCGAGTCTTGGTGAGAGCAGCTCCTGTACCGACGGCTGCGCGACAATTTCCGGCAATGCTGTCGCAGATTCAGTCGCCGTCGCAGATTCAGTCGCCGTCGCGGGTACGGGTCGTGTGGCCGTCAGCGACGGCATAGCCGGCGACCGGAGACTTTCCGCGAAGGGGTGCTCTCCGAAACCACCGCTTTGACTTGGCGGCGGCTCCGGCAACCTGCGTATTCGGGTTGGCACATCGGGCTTTGGACATCGCGCAGCCACGAGCCTCTCGACCTCCCTCTTGCTCCGTCCTGCCGCCGCCATCAACCAGTCGCGGTGACTCTCCTCGGTCAAGTACGGCTTGAGCAACATCAACGCCGAGAGATGGAGCCTACCATCGGCAAGCAGTTCGTACGCCAAGGGAAACGCACGCAGCAGCCGTGCGCCCCACATCCAGCGGTACGCCACGTCCTCGCTTTGCCCGAGACGCGTCGTGAGAAACTCGAACAGCGACGAGCAAGCGTGATTCCGGTACAGCTTGCGACAGTCGAGCTCGCTCAGGTAGAGCAAGAGCTCCGCGTCGACCAGAAGTCGCTTGCGATTCAACCGCACGACCCCTCGAGTCACCTCTTCGTTGGATAGACCCCGCAACGCTCCAATGAGGCATGGGGTATCCATTGACTCGACAGTTGACTCGTTTGCTGCCTCATTCGAGGCTGCAAACGGCATATCCGTGGACCGATTGGACGCTGCGGTGTCAAGACCAACCGTTCCGAATTCACACGATGCGCTTATCATGAGTCGCATGATACGCCCTCGATTTTCGAGCCTCGAAACGCTTTGCTGCTCGGCGTTCGAGCGTGCCCATGGCGTTTCCATCGTTTCAGCAACAGCCATGCTTCTGTGGCCGCAATGCAGCCAAGCAGTTGCCGCTCTGTCGAGGACTCCGCGGATTGAAGCTCGAACGTCGCCAAATCCTGTCAATCGAATAGCGATAGGACATGAAAATAGTCGAAGTGCCACATTGCACAACCAAGGGAGCACTCGACTTGCGGCGTCACCGAGGTGCCACGTTGCGTCGCCACGGGGCCGCCCGATCCGCGCGGTCATGGCTTCCACTGCCTCTTTGCATCCCCATGGGACCACTCGATTTACAGGGTCACGGAACCAGGGAAGCAGGATGAAACGATCTTGGCGGGAAGTGGACGTTGGTGAGTGGACGTGACCGTAGCCAACCCTCCACGTCACCCATCAATCCCGTCCCGGGGCGACGAATTGCATCACGGCTGCATCGCTATTACCCAAGTGCCAATTGGTTGGACCAGAACACTCTTGCCTGCCCGCAACCCCATCGTTGTCTCGAGACGTGCTCACGATCGTTCGAGACCGGTGCAGAAAGACTGGCTCGTTGCCTGCGGAGCAGGGTTTGTTTCCGGTGCATCGGCAATGTGGACAGTTCCGCGCGTTTCGGCGACGTACAGGACTATGTCAGAACAAACTTCCCTGCCCCTCGGAACCACCCTTCTTACCGCGAACCTTCTTCGCCGGAGCTTTCGCCTTCGCCGTGGAACCGGTCTTCTCTTTGGTCTGTCCGTCGCGGTCACGTCCCTTGACGTTCGCAACGTCACTCGTCGCGGGTCCACCGCCACTCGCCGCACGCGATCCCGTCGCGGGTCCACCGCCACTCGCCGTACGCGATCCCGTCGCGGGTCCACCGTCACTCGCCGCACGCGATCCCGTCGCGGGTCCACCGTCACTCGCCGCACGAGACTTCGTCGCAGTGCCGCTCCGCGCTGTGCGTCCCCCCGACGGCACCAGAATCGTCCACGGTCGTCTCCTCTGACGTCTCCTCGCCGTCCCCTAACGCACATCGTTTGCTCGACGGCTTTGCACCGGCTCCGCCGAGGCGCTGCTCTTCCGCGGCGCGCTCGGCGTTCAATACGTACAAGCGGTCGATCACTTCGTCTTCGAATGCCGCCACTTGGGCGCGTTCCTCGTCGTTGAATGGGCAAAAGGGCGGCACCGCGACGTCGGTCCAGCCGTAAACGCGCCGACGCACACGTCGGCGATCATGCGGATCCGATCGATGGACTGCTGGGAGAACTCGAACAGCCGTCGTTTCTCGTTTTGCGATGAGGGATCTTCGTGGTCGGCGAGTGCCAAGATCTGTTGCCGCAAGTCCACCGCTTGCTCCAAGGCTTCCTTCAATGCGGCGGGGCAAAAGTCATCCTGCCAGTCGGGTTGGCCACCTTCGAGGAACGGATAGGTGTTCGGATCGAAGAGGCGACCACGGCGCGGGGGGAGTTGGAGTTTTCCGTGACGCACACCAAAGAACACGGCTCGAAAGAGCGAGAGCAGTTGGCCGTACGCGCCAAAGCGTTGGTGCATGCTCTCGGGGTGCGCGCCGACATCGTGACTGAGGCGGTCGTAGAGGCCAAAAAGGCTCAAATGCGCGGTGCAAGTGAGGTTCGAATCGGGCGGGATCAAGGCCTGATCCTCGGCGTACAGTAAGAACACCAAGCGCAGGACTACCGAGAGCACGCCTTGGTAGAAATGGTCGTCGGTTTCTTGTTTGTCTGTCACCCGCGGTAACGGCGCTTCGTCGAATACGGCATAGGGATCTGCGGCCTCGAAGGGACCGCGCGCTATGGCGAAACTCGGACGGATCTCCTGACCGCCCTCGGCCGCGCGCCACCCCGACAAGATCTCATGCGCTACGCATTGGTTGGTTTGCCCGTCCCAGTACTGGCTCTCTTTAGGTCGTCGCTTTCGCTGCGGGGCTGAGCCAGACCGCGGAAGGAGTGCGTCCCGCGACCACTGCATCACGTCGAGCCCCTCGACGAACGACACCCAGAAAGCGAAAGTATGAGTTCAACACGCCGAATGACTACCGGTATATAGCAACGCCGAGGGGTGGAACTCGCCGAATGACTACCGATATATAGCAACGCCCAGGGGTGGAACTTACCGAATGGCTACCGACATATAGCAACAACAAGGGGTCCAACTCAGCAAACGACTACCGACATATAGCCAAAGGGAGGGGTCCAACTCGCCAGAAGCGACCCCGGCATAGGATAGCCAGGGGTCCAACTCGCCAGAAACGACCCCGGCATAGAAATGGCCAGGGTCGAACATGCGCTGGGCGACTCAGTCATAGGCGAAGGCAGGGGCGAGCGCGCAAGAGGGCACAAGCCAAGGTCCGGCGAAGCCAGCGAGCGCGCGGAGCCGCATCGGCACGACGCGTCAGCGGGAATGGACGCTACGCGACGGGCAAGCGTAGACAACCCGATTAAGGCGTCACCCAGAGAACGGCAAGCGTAGACGACCCGATGAACGCGTCATCCACGCGACGAACATGCGTGGACAGCCCGATGAACGCGGGGCCCAGAGAACGGGCAACGGTGGCGTCGGATCCATCGGGGATGCGCTAGGCAAGCGGC
>JBLNFG010000788.1:0-4359 GCA_050263495.1 Myxococcales bacterium
CGACATCCTGCAGCGTCATTCGGTATACGGTCGTGTTGAACTGATTGGTACGAATGCTCAGCTGCGCCAATCGTTCGAGTTCGTGTGGCAGAGCGGCATGAATGTCCACTTGGAGCTCGAGCTTGGCCAGAAAGTCCCCTAACGAGCCCGCTCCACTCTGTAGATCTTTGCGCAGACGCTCCGACCGATAGTGTTCATTACGCTGCCGATCGGCATCGGTCACACGCATGTGGTCAAATGCCCAGAGCTGACGCAAATAGGGAACGCGCTTGGACCAGTCTAGGGGAAACTCCGCGCATAGTACCCCCGGACATGATGCGGCCATTTCACCACGTTCGACCGGATTATCATCTAAGAACACGAAGGCATCCGCGCCGATGTTGATCTCGTCCGCGAGCTCTCGCAGGTTGGCAGCCTTTGATTCCCAGTTGATGCGCCAAAAGCCGATGTGCTCTCTGCGCAGGAGCATGTCAGGGTGCTGCTCGAAGACACTCCACACGTCGCTCTCTTGGTTCTTGCTACATAAGCAGAGAACGACGCCAGCGTTGAACTGTTCGAGCAGAAATGCTTGAAATTCCCGTTGATCGGGTCCAATTGCCAGCCCTTTGACCCCCTCCTCGCCTACCACGCCATCCCAGAGTGTGTTGTCGCAATCGATGGCTATCGCTTTGCACGGGCGACTGGTCACGGCATACAGGGTGCGGATGATGCCGGAAGCCAACGCTGTCAGAAATTGTGGGGTGTAGGGGATGTTGCCGAGCTTCTCCCCCAATGGCTCATAGAATTCATCAACGGGGTACCACGCCGCAACGATCTCTGGCGCTAGCACGTAGACACCCTGAATCCCCTGCAATTGACCGACGAGCGCATCCCTTAGTGGACGCTCGTCGCTCATGGCAAGCAGAGTCGGCGATGACGGACACACGGCCACGATCAGTGGCGCCGACGCGGCACGAGCGGCCTGTGCCACCGCATCGACCAAGGCATCCAGATTGGCCCGGAGCCGATCGAAGTATCCTTCGACTTGTTGATCCTCTGCATGAACTTCACGCCCGAGGAGGTCATCCAACCGCAATAGCACGACGCCGGGTTGATTCGAATTTTTGCGAAGGATGCTATTGGGATCAAGCAGGGTCTGGAAAACCTGATTGAACGGCGCAAACGCGACCGAATTCTGCCAGCCCAATCGCTCGAACCAATACTCGAACGTATCCTGCATCGCCTCGGCGGTGAACGTGGCGGCGATGGTCAGCGGTGATTTAGGGGCTTCGACTGCCGGCGCGGCCGATGCTCGCTCCAATAGCATCGCGTCCGGATCGGCGACGGCGCTTGCCAGAATCGATCGTAACTCGCCAACCATCTGACGCGCATCTTCGGCACCGAAGAGGTCAGTACAGTATTTGAACAAACCAAACAATCCATTGCCACGGTCGACGAATTCGAGCGTTAAGTCGAACTGGCCTTCTTGCTGATCGAGGTCGAACGAACTCGCGGTAAGTCCGCCAAAGTCGATCGCCAGCTCGGAAGGTGACGGGTAGATCAAGTCCACCACATCGCCCAACATGCGTCGCGATAACAGGTTGAAGAGCACCTGGAACACCGGCGTGCGGGACGGATCGCGCTTGATCGGTAGACTCTCTACAACAGCGGCGAAGGGAGCATCGCGGTGGTCGAGCGCGCTGTTCATTTCCGCTGCTGTACGCTGAGCGTGCGCTCGGAAGCTGAGCGCCTCGGGTCGACGACTGCGCAAAGCCACTGGATTCACGAAGTATCCGACGGTTTCGTCGTACTGCTCGCCGCGACGGCCGAGGGTAGGTATCCCGATACACACGTCGCCTTGCTTCGATCGATTGAGCAAGAACGTCTGGAAGGCCGCTAATAAGAGCGCGAACAGCGTCACATTGAGCGACTGCGCACACGCGGTCAGCCGGGACAACTCCTCTGCATCGATCTCGAAATAGTGGGTGGCGCCGACGGATCTGCGCACCGAAGGACGCCGGACTTTGATCGGAAGCTCTAACCCAGGGTGCACCGGCGTGTGTGCCTCGAGCCAGAACTGCATTTGACGAGTTCCGTCTGGTTGCGACAAGAACTCGAGCTGATCGAGGGCGAAATCGGTGTACGTTCCTTGCGGCGGGTTCTCTGGATCGACCATTTTGCCCTGGGTCGCACCACGGTAATAGTGGCCCAGATCACGCGCTATTATCCCCAACGACCAACCGTCGGCGACGACGTGATGCAACTTGATCACGAGCACCTGGTCGTTGCCAGAGCGTGAGAACACCCCAGCATGAATGGTTGGTCCGGCTTCTAGATTCAATGGTGCCGCATAGAATTTCTGCGCTTCCTGCCGCAGCTCCGAATCCGTTGCGCCTCCCATGTCGAACTCTTCGAGGACCGGCGACAGATCCTCAGCGATCCACTGGCAGAGCACGGCAGTATCACCAAGTTGGATGTGCTCGATCGTCGTTCTCAACTGCTCATGACGTCGAGCAAGCCGTTCGAGCGCCTTGCGCATACAAGGGACGTCGAGCGCGGAGCGAAGGCGCATGACGATGGCCAGGTTGTACGCGGCTGTGACTGGATCGGCGAGACGGAGGAAGTATAGTGAGAGCTGGTTATACGAAGGCGGTGCGAGCTGGACAAATCCGGGCCGTGGCTTCAGCGCGCTAACCAGGCTCTGCTTGTAATCACGAATCGCGCCTCGTACCTCGTCGTCGAGCGAACCAGCGGGCGCGCGGAACAGGAGGCGATTCGCTTCAGACGCCAGCAAGATCCGGCGCCGAGCCAACGCGGCAAGAAAGCGCTCTTCCGGTCTCAAATTTCCCCCTCTTCTAGATCTTTGGTGGAGGCGGCCGGAGCTGGTTTTTGCACGTTGGCACCCGACGCTCGCTGCTCCACGAATGCAGCAAGCTCTCGGACTGACGTGTCGCTGAGGAAGTGAACCACCGGAATCTCGACTCCAGTCGAACCCTTGATGCGTTCTTGAAGCATCATGGCGGTTACCGAATCCACACCCACTGCTGCCATGGAGTCACTCGGGCTGACGGTCGGGCGCCCAACGGCCCGGGCAACCATTACAACCATGCGATCGAGCAGCGATTCCCCCGTGTCGCCCAACGCGACGTCTACATTCGGGTCCGCAGCCGCCGGATCGATGCCAATTCCCACAGCGCTTCCGTCAGCGCTCGTGCGCGCTAGATCATCCCGACGTTCTCCAACTGCCACCCACAGCGGCCGGGCAATGCTGTGGACAGAAGCGCTCAGCATCTCACGCCAGGATCGCGTCATTGCGTCGAGCACATTGTCCTTCAGAAATCCGCTACGCACGAGTTGCGCGGGGATACCGCCACCTTCCGCCTTCAAGAACGGGGCATCGCCCGTCATCGCGTTGTGAGCGACTTCGATTTCGCAAGCCACCAACTGAAAGCCCACTTCCCGAAGGAGATGGGGCATGCGTCGGCCAATGCACGGATCTCCACCATCCTTGCGTCGCGAGGCGCAGTACGCGTTGTACATCTCGTCAAGTTCCGGCACCGGTGGGTACGTTCGGAGGTGAAAATCGAAGTCGTTGGAGATGACGGCGAGCCGCCCACCAGGTTTCAGGAGCGATCGAAGACTATTCAACGCAACCAGTGGGTCGGGCACGTGCTCGATAACGAGCCGCGTCACTACGAAGTCGAAGGTGCCTGGCTCGAGTCCGGTATCTTCCGCGGCGCCTTTCTGGATGCTGCAATCGGCGAGGCCACACTCCTCGATGTGTTTTTGACCTGTCTCGACGAGAACGGGATCGATCTCGACGCCAACGCAACGAGTCCCTGGCAGTCGACGCTTGATCAGCTCGATCAGCCTGCCGGGACCACAGCCGCAATCCAGAACCCGCATTCCATCGCGAAGGCCGTGGCGCATGAGCAAGTCGCCCTCCACTGGCCAGAAAAGGTCCACTTGCGCATTGAGCCGACGAATCTCCGCTTGGGTGTTGGTTGCGAAAGTGCCGACTTGGTAAGAGCCTTGGTGAGTCATAACAATGGAAACCGTTGAGTGTTCAGCGTTGAGCCCAGACGCCCCTCGCGAGATCCGGCTATCGATGTGAGCGACGGTCGGATCCGAGGCAATGAAGATACCCAACTATGGTGGTCCTCGAAAGCACTAGAACGTGGTGACCCAAATTTGTTGAGCACGGGTTTTCCCACGGAGGTGCATGGCCGCGCCGGCCGACCCGCGTGGAAGGTATCCTGCCCCGGCGTACCATTCTTCGCGCTGACGGGTGCACCGTCCGTCCATTGAACTGGAATTGAGAACTGTCTCCTATCGTCCTTGAACCCTGCTCGAGGAATCCCCTGTGCTGGGCGGTAGAGC
>JBLNFG010000789.1:0-3769 GCA_050263495.1 Myxococcales bacterium
GATGCGGTTGGCTCGAGCTTTACCAGAAATGGCAGGTCACTGTAGCGCTTGAGATAGTCCGTAAAATAGGGAGTCTCAACATCGACGAAGAACTCCTTGAGAATGACGTGCGTCGTCGCCATCCAGAACGCCGTGTCTTGCCCCTGGTGGATCGGAATCCATTCGTCCGCTATCTTCGCCGTCTGGCTGAAGTCTGGCGCAAACACCATCACTTTGCTGCCGCGATGGCGCGCCTCGACGAGAAAGTGTGCGTCAGGCGTCCTGGTCATCAAGACGTTAGAGCCTACGACTGCGATCAATTCGGATAAGAACCAGTCTGCACTTTCGGCAACATCCGTTTGCTCGCCCCAGATCTCCGGAGAAGCAGGCGGCAAGTCGCAGTACCAGTCGTAGAACGACAGTGACACGCCCCCCATCAGCTGCAGAAAGCGTGCTCCCGCCGCGTAGCTCACCATGGACATTGCCGGAATGGGAGAGAATCCGATCAGGCGGTCCGGGCCATGTTCATTGACCGTATGAATGTTCGCGGCGGAGATCATCTCGAGTGCTTCACTCCAAGAGAGACGCTGAAAGCCGCCTTTTCCACGCGCGTTCTGATAGCGGGCACGTCGGGTGGGATCGGACACGATCGACTTCCATGCAGCGACGAGGTCGTCCGGAAACTCGGCTTTTGCCTTATTCCACTCATCGAGTAGTGCACCTCGAACGTACGGATATTTCACGCGTAATGGGCTATAGATGTACCAGGAATAGGAGATGCCACGCTGACAGCCGCGCGGCTCATACGTGGGCAAGCTGCGGTCGAACCGAGGATAGTCTAGGGCCTGCATCTCCCAAGTGACGATGCCCTGCTTGACGTAGATATTCCAACTGCATCCTCCGGTACAGTTCACTCCATGGGTGCTCCGAACAACCCGATCGTAAGACCAGCGATTGCGGTAGAAGTCCTCCCATGAGCGGTACTGCGGAGAAAAAAGATCACTAATGAAGGACATGGTTCTACCTCTTCGACGCGCGCCGCACGAGCCGCGCGCGAACCCCTTTTGGACGAATCAAGATCAGGCCCAGTGCGAGCGTGAATGCACCGAGCCCTGCGGCAATGCCAAGGGAACTGGTTTGCGCCAGCGCCGCAGCAGCCCGGGGGCGCTGCGCATGCTTCAGAAATGCAGCCAAATCACGGGCCTCACGCGAGGTGATTGGATGCGCCGCGTATGCCCCCCGCATCAACGGAAAGCTAGCTCGCCCAATGGTGCCAGCGAGGGATTCTATGTCGCCATTCTGGGCGAAGCGGGTCAAATCCGGTGCCAAATCTCCCCCTTGCCCGTTGAAGCGATGACATGCGAAACACGCCATACCGCCATTCGTCAAAGCGCTCTGCCCGAAGAAGAGCGCTCCACCTACCAACGAGTTGGCAGGCTCGATTGGGCTCTCTGTGCGTTGAGAAATTGCCGATGTGGCTTTGGCTACACGCTCGCGAGCACGAGCGTCCTTGAGCAGCCCTGCGAGCATTTCGATCTGTGCATCGGAAAGCGGACCAACCTTTCGCTCCATCGACTTGATCGCTAGCTTGAGCTGTGATTCAGGCCAAGCCGTCACCCCCGCGAGATCGGGTCCGCGCGACGCACCACCCCCAATGGTATGGCAACCCGCACAGGTGGTCGCAAACCGTGCTGCCACCGCGTCTTCCTCGACACTTGCAGCAACAGGAGCTGGCGCCTCTAGTGCTCCTGCCCCGTCACGCCGAGCAACGTCTTCGCTGCTCGCGCTCGATACGGCCGGGACGTTCGTTGGTTCAGCATTCGTTGGGTTCGACCAAACCAAGACGACGGCCGTTAAGAGCAGCCCCGGCCAGTTCTTGCATCCAAAATGCCACAGCTCCATAGTCGCCTCGGATGTTTACGGTGCAGAGCACGTGCCTCTAGCCAAGGCTCGACCGTGCGTGCGCAGGTGGCGCGCCCTTAGCGGGAATGAGACGGCATCGGGCCTCTAGCTCGTTCGCGCACACTGCCAGAAAATATCGCCGTGTAACAGGGTGGTCTGTCGGGGAACTGATGCCCATCATGGGGGGAGCGCACTTGGTGTGCCGCTGCGCCAACCTGACGTCCGTCATGTCGCGGCAGCTCGAGTTGACGCACACTCCTGCTCGAGGCAAACGACATGTCCACCGGTAATCTAGGTTCCGTAGACTTCCCGCCGTCCAGGGTTTGGGATCCAGAGCAACGGGATCAGTGGGAAGCAGAGGGGCAATTCGTCGCGAGGAGGACGCTTTGGATTACGACGTGTGCGCTCACCCTCTCCTTTGCGACCTGGTTCGTCTGGAGTGCCTTGGTGGTGCGCCTGCCCGTGGCGGGGTTTGCGCTCTCCATTTCCCAACGTTTCTGGTTAGTGGCACTCCCGGGCCTGGTCGGCGCAACCCTGCGCGTTCCCTATTCCTTCCTGATCCAGGTACTAGGCACGCGACTGGTCGTAACTGCCGGCACGGCTTCGCTGCTGATTCCGGCGCTTGGAATTGGCTTCGCCGTGCAAGACGCGAGCACGTCGTACGCGACGCTGATTGTCCTCGCGGCCGCGGCGGGTCTCGGCGGGGCGAACTTCTCCGCGTTCATGTCGAGTACGAGTCTCTTCTTTCCAAAGAAGCGGCAGGGTACCGCCTTGGGCATTCAGGCAGGGCTCGGAAACCTCGGAGTGAGCCTAGTGCAATTCTTGACGCCGTGGCTCATCGGCTTGGGCGCGTTCGCGTGGGGCCCAAGTCAGGCCATCAAACACGGCAATGGTGTTACACAGGTCTGGCTGCAGAACGCGGCGTTCTTTTGGGTTCTGCCCATCGCACTAACGCTATTGGCGGAGCTCATCTGGTTGCGCGACGTCCCCGTGAAGTCGACTATCCGGGAGCAGAGCGTCATCTTTCGACGCAAGCACACGTGGATTATGACATTGCTCTACGTGATGACGTTCGGCACGTTTTCTGGCTTTGCTGCGGCCACGGGCCTGCTCGTCGGGGAGGTGTTCTCGGGCCAGCGTTTTGCGAACGCCCCTGATCCACTGGCGTATGCCTTTTGGGGGCCGCTCGTCGGTTCGCTGGTACGCCCCTTGGGCGGCTACATTTCAGATAAGCTGGGCGGAGCCAAGGTGACGCTTGCCTGTGCGCTGGTACTGGCGCTGTCGATGCTCGGGTTGGCGTACACGTCGCACCCCACCTCGGCGGCTGACTTCCCGGGCTTCTTTGCCGCCCTCTTGGTCGTGTTCTTCGCGTCAGGCATCGGTAATGGTTCGACCTTTCGGATGATCCCCGTGATCTTTGAACCCAAAGAGGCAGCGCCAGTATTGGGCTGGACTGCGGCGATCGCGGCGTATGGTGCGTTCCTGCTTCCATTGCTGTTCGGATCGACTTTGTCGCAGAGCGGCAATGCGAATGGTGCCTTCTTCTCCTTGGCGGCGTTCTATCTCGGAGGTGCACTACTCTGCTACTGGTTCTATGCTCGAGCCGCCGCAGAACGCCCTTGCTGAGCGATGCCTTTCTGGCATGAGGTACTCTGAATCAGTGCGACTGAGTGAGTTCAGCGCTGTTCGCGCGTACGAGTGCTCACGCTTGCCACGATTGCCTTGCCGTGGCTAGTCAGTGAAGCTCCGAGGCAAGATTGTTTCTGTTCGGACCCAGCGCTCTTCATAGGTCGCGACATGGCACGCCCGCATGTCTGCAGCGACGCAAGTAAGACCACACAGGCGGTGGCTCTCACGATCCAGAGATTGGAGAGCGTCTTCAATAACA
>JBLNFG010000790.1:0-2511 GCA_050263495.1 Myxococcales bacterium
TGACCAGAACCCGCGCGCCCACAAACTCGGCCCGCGCGGGCTGTGTGTTGAATAAGCAAGATGGAGTGGGAGTCACCGCCGCCCAGCAGCTTCGCCTGCCTCTTTTCTAAACGTGAAAGGCGTCGACCGTCAAGGGCCGTGTGTCCCGCGCGTGACATGGTCATGGCATTGATGAGGACGGAAGCACCCGTACCTTGGCCAGCGAGCCTTGCCACGGTGACTGAAGAGCGAGCATCCAGTAAGGAAGGATTCTGCGTCGCCCTCGTGGGCGTTGGGTGCCGGCAGCCGGTTTAGTCTGGGAGCGCGCAGCGGAAGTCGCGGCACCAGAGCGTCGGATCTCGAAGGAGTTTCCTTGAACTTCGAGGGGATGCGGCGCCGTGGCCGACTCAGCCTCGCTATCAATCTCCAAGGTCGCCGCGATGCTGTTCCACAAACGAGCTGAGTGATTTAGCGTGGTGGCATGGTTGAGGTCTCCCCGAATTGCTCGGCTCATGCATGGTTCCGTCGCGTTCTCTGGTGCTTGCTCTGCACCGTGAGCCTTCTCTGTGCGCGTCACGCAGCCGCTGAGCGGGTGCCATCATTGATTGCGGGCGCGAACCCAGTGGAAGTTCCGAAGGAGCTTGTCCCGTGGGTGCCTTGGGTCAGTCAGGGAATCACCGAGGGGTTGTGTCTCAAGATGGCGGAGGAAGAACTCTGCGAGTGGCCAGCCGCCGTGAGTATCGAGGTGGGTGAGGGCGGCGCGGACTTCACCTTCGAGACGTTCCTAGAGACCGAAGGCTGGGTCAAGCTCCCTGGTTCGGCTGCACATTGGCCCGAGTCGGTCGATGCCGATCACAAGTCCGTGGCGGTGCTGTCAAAAGAGGGTGCGCCAGTGATGCGGCTCGCTCGAGGCGCGCATCGGATTCACGGGCGCTTCGTTTGGAGTAAAGCGCCGGAAACCCTGATCGTGCCCGCGAGTGTTGGCGTCGTGCGTCTCTCGGTTGCTGGTCGCGCCGTCGAGTTTCCGCGGCGTGAAGACAGCGGCGCGGTCTGGCTCTTAGCGGGCACGGGTGGCGAAAGCGACGCCTCCGAGCGCAGCGAGATTGAGGTATTTCGTCGCATCGACGACGGTGTCCCACTGCGCGTCACGACGCACCTTTTGCTGCATCTTTCAGGCAGAACGCGGGAGCTCAGGCTACTCGGCGCGGCACTCCCAGGGAGCCGACCCTTGTCGATCGAGTCGCCGATTCCGGCGCGACTCGAGGACAATGGGGAACTCGTGCTGCATGCCACAGCGGGCGAGCACCGTATCATCCTCAACAGCATCTATCCTCAGCCTCCCGAGAAGCTGGAGCTCCCGACTCAGTCACCCAATTGGCCAAAGACCGAAGCCTGGGTGTTCGTGGCGAACAATGCGTTGCGCCAAGTGGAACTGACAGGCGCGCCTGGTATCGACACTTCGCAAACGAATCTGCCCGACGACTGGAAGCAACACCAAGCGTTCCTACTCTCGAGCGGTAAGTCACTCGCGTTCGAGACCAAGCGGCGAGGCGAGCCCGAGCCAGCCCCGAATCAAGTCAACCTCACGCGACAGCTGCTGCTGGATCTCGACGGTAAAGGGTTTACCGTCCAAGATCAGATCCACGCGGAGCTCAGTCGCGCATTCCGTCTTGACTTGGCTTCACCCAATCTGGGGCGAGTGGCTGCAAAGGGAAAGGACTTGCTCATCACGCGCAGTCCGAGCGATGCCTTGGGTGTAGAACTCCGCGAGCAAAAGAACGATCTCGTCGCAGAGTGGCGGATTAATCAGGCTCAATTCAACGTGCCAGCCGTCGGGTGGCAATCGGACGTCAACTCACTCTCCACGACGCTGCATCTTGGTCCGGGCTGGGAAGCGATTCATGTCTCCGGCGCGGACTCCGTAGACAACACGTGGTGGGACGAGTGGTCACTCTGGAGCTTCTTCTACGTGTTGTTGATTACCATCGCCATTACCAAGCTATTCGGTCTCCCCGCGGGCGCGCTAGCGTTGGGGACACTCGTGGTGACGCATGGTCGTGCGGACGCGCTGATGGTCTTTTGGGGCCTATTGCTCGTGCTCTTGACGTTGCTGCGCTTAGTGCCTGAGAGCTGGTTCCGGCGGCTCTTGCGCGCGGTGTGGCTCACCACTGTGCTTGTATTTGCCGCACTCATCGTTGACTTTGCGATTACTGAGGTTCGCGGAGCGTTCTTCCCCATCACTCAAGCGCCACGCTTGGATGCATTCGGCGCGGTCGGCGGCGAAGACGTTGCCGTAACCGCGAGCGAGCTCAAGCAAGCACCTCCCGTTCCCGTTCCGGTCGAACCGGCGGCACCCGCGCAAGCACAGACAGACGAGCTCGAAGCATCGCCGGCCAAACCGGCGCAGGAAGCCGAGCTTCCGGGACAAGCGTCGGCACCTCTGCCGTCCAAGCGAATGGCGGCGAAATCTGCCATCTCGAAGGTGGCGCGTGCTCAGTATTACGATCAAGAAGCTGCTGCGACGGACGCCGA
>JBLNFG010000791.1:0-3311 GCA_050263495.1 Myxococcales bacterium
ACGCATCACCTCGAGGATTGCCAACGCATCACGTCGAGGATTGCTGGCGCATCACGTCGAGGATTGCTGGCGCATCACGACTCTGCAGGACTGCTCGACCATGGCGATGCTGACCGTTTCGGGGCTTCAAAGCGGGATGCACCACTCGAGGGGTGCGATCCCAGAGTGGAAGGACCAAGCCGCGAATGCCCTGGTTGCAGCCAAGAAAATCGCACGATTGCTTGGACTCGCCGGCGGTCAGCAAACGCGAATGAGTCGAGATGCTCCCCAAAAAAGCGCGAGCACAGCATACGTCCAAGCGCAAGGACGTCCGCTGGGGGCCCGCGATGCTACGACGCCAAGAGAAGCGAAAGGAGCCTCGCTTCAGTGGGGTCTCGATCTCATCGGAGCTGAAAACTAGAGCAGTCTCACAACGCGGTACGCAGCGCCATCGTCGTGCAGTCGTCTTCTCTGGGACACGTCGTAGTGTGTCGCAGTTGGCGCTGGTAACCGGTAATGAGACCGGCTCTAGTAGATTCGAATCGTTCGGATGGTGCTAGCTCGCGCTCTTCGCAGTCCGCTTCTTCGGGCTAGCGGCAGCAGCACGCGTTTCGCGCACCACCTTTGCCCGGTTCTTCAGGCGCTCCTTCTTTGCAGCCTGAGCCCGCCGGCGTTGCATTTTCCTCGAGTTCCTACTGTCGAAGCTTCCCATCGTCTCTGATCTCGCTGGTTGTTCGGCGGGTCATTGGTGAACACCAATGACATCCGGCTGGTCCCAATAGCCGAATTGCGACGCTTACGCCAGCGCCGAATGCTCGGCTACGTACTCGGACAGATTGGCCCAGCGTCTGGGAAAACGCACGGGCGTTAGTTAGCCGCTCGAGACGTCGTCGAGGGCGTGTTCGCGATCGCGCACCTCAAGACGGTAGCGGCTGTTGACGGTTTCGATGTAGAACACGTCACGAGCGGCGAGACGCAGCACGCGCCGAACGGGAGTCGTCACGTATTCGTGCATCCCGTCCGAGAACTCGATGACAACCACCGAACCCTTACGCGGTGCCCTCACCAGGCGCCCACTGACAGCTCGCGATCCGCGACCGAGCTTTCTAAGTACGACTTGCACAGGTCAATCCTAGCAGAGGGTTTCGCTTGTCGCACCAGCCCTATTGCGGTGCTCACGCCATAGGCGTCACTTTGTTTTACGGTACGGATTCCAAGGGCTTTAGAGGTGTCGATGTATGGATTTCGCGGCAAATTACAGCTTTGTTCTAGCAACCGCCTTCTTTTGTGCTCGTTCCGGACGGTCGTACTAGCGATCCCATAGGCAAATCCCGGTGATTGCCTGGGTTTGTTCCCTGAAGATTGCGCGAAGAGCAAACCTTTCCGCAGACTTGCGTTGTTTACACAGGAATCACTGAAGATGCGGGTTGGATGCACACCGAGTGCGCGCGACGGGCTAACAAACAACTGCTCAAGAGCGATCTATTTCCGACTGGAGATCAGCCGCGCCACACACGAGACACTTGGGCGATCAGCTCGGCTTGGCGTGAGGCAACAAACCGTGCGGCATCCGCGGGCTGCTGCGGCGAGTTCGACTGACAGCCCCAAGCCGCGGACGAGACTGATAGCCCGAAGTGGCAGACGAGTTTCGATGGGTGGCCCATCGAAGGCATCGGAACTATGGACGCCGCAAAACGACGGACGAGTTTCGATGGATAGTCCATCGAGGCATCAGAACCCCGTTCGGGTGCTTAGCAACGCGCACGACCGACGCGGGCTGCAGCGGCAGACAGGTGTCGATGGGTAGCCCGTCGGGATGACGGACGCGGGCAGACGCACGCGCGATGCGCGGCAGCGCCAAAATGCTTTGAAGCGCCGATGCCAGCTCGAATCTGCGGGTCCGCGCGGTCCTCATTGCGCCAACAGCAACGTGGTCATTGTGCACAAGGGAAGGCCTCGGGCGCGCCTTCCAAACCGCAGACGTCAGGGGCGAAAGACACCCAGCGCGACCGCGACTTGCTGCCCCCTATTTGCCGCTCAGGACGGGAACTGGCAACGCGTGTTCGCTCTCAGGGGGCAAGAACGAGCGTTGTACCAACGCGTTGAATAGGGTGGTCGCTAACTCGCCGTGGTCACAAGGTTGTGGAATCCAGCGATGCGCGCGCCCCAGGCGCGCTAGACGCCCGGACAAGCCTGGATCCTTGCGGTGGCCGAGCAAGATTCGAATGATCGACGGCTGGCTTTGCTCCAACACCCGAAAGAACTCGCCGTCATGTACCCCCTCGAGCTGCTGGTCTGCCAGAACCACGTCGATTGACTGCGCAGCAACCACCCGCATCGCTTCGGGAACCGAGGTGACCACATATACCTGATACGGTTCTTCGTGCAGCGACTCAGCAAGCTCTTCGGCATCCGAAACGTCGTGTTGCACCAAAAGTACTGTTGCCAGAGCCCAAGGCTCACACGGCGAGTGATTCTGCATGCGTCCGAGTCCCTTTACGCGGCGAGGTTCAGTTAGCTGGATACGCACGCGCGAAATGCAACTTAAGTAACCGTGTTCTTTCGGCAGCGCGTTCAAACGAACGAAGACTCTTACCTTGGGTCAGAGGCCTCAAGACGGAGCTCCGTTCAGACCGTGCTTACGTGGCCCCGACGGGCGAACAGCCGTGACTCGGGAGGTGCGGCACCCCGCGACGCAGTGAACCGCAGAACCGTCACTACACCGCCTTGTACAGGAACCCGTAAACGACGTGAATGCCCGCAAGGATGAACATCACAATCGTCAAGACGATGTGAACGATATTCCAATGGCGCAAAATGGCCTTTGCGCTCTGGTAATAGACCTCTCGCCGACGTTGCACAGCCAACTCGCGAAATGCCAAGAACATGTCATGCCGCTCGGCAACGGTGGACAGGTGACGGGTGCCGAATGCCCACATCCAGAGCAGTGCAATGCGGTCTCTGAACTCCTCCCAAAGCATGACACGCAGCGGCCATCGACTTCGGCCTTCGGGGGGCAGTATGTCCGACATGAGGATACGAGCGGCACCCGGAGCACCGCACCCGGCAGCCAATCGATGGCACTTCTCCCGCAGCACACGCATCTCGAACTCGGCGAGACCAACGGCTGAGTGGACCCGACCAAAGGCATAGCGACCAACGGCTCCCGTCACGATCACCAACCACATCAGGTAGCACGCGATGCTGGCCCAGCGATCCAGCTTGAATGCAGCATGATACGTTACGAGCGTTGCGCCTGTGAACCCCATCCAAAGGTGAGCCGAGAGCCAGCCCGTTTGGCTACCCCAGTTGCGGAATCGGTTGACGCGACT
>JBLNFG010000792.1:0-3258 GCA_050263495.1 Myxococcales bacterium
GGTCGCCGCTACATTCATTCCGACACGTTTGGCCTGGCAGATATCGCCGTGGTCTCAATGTTAGGATACCTGAGGTTGCGTCGGCCAGAGCTGCTTGAAGGAGAGTATCCACAAATACATCGTTACTTGGCTGAGCAACTGACGCGACCCAGCCTTGCCGAAACGGTACCGCCGAACCTGCCCGTAAGAGCATGATCCCGGGGGCAGAGGGGGGCGCGTTGGTGTGTTTCCCGTACCAACGACACCTGGCGATGCAATGTGGCTGCTACGTGACACGCGTCGTTCGCCGCTCCCGGTGGTGAAGGCATCGCGCGAGCGTGAATCCAATCGACTTTGCTCTGTGAGTGTCTCCACTTGCCGAGGACGTCAGTCTCGGTGACGAAGTGCGGGTAGGCACTCGACGAAGCATCCCGACCAAAGCAGCAGCGAGTCGTTCCCCGAATTCGAGGCGACCTCGCGTTGTCGCCTGTCCGGGGGCGGACAGTTGTTCGCCTTTATCGTGCGCATGCCTCTCGGGGACGAGAGATAAAGAGGAAGAACGTGGGCACAGAGCGCGTTGCAGGCGGAAAGCGCCCGGCGCCGTTCGCGTAAACCGGATCCGTCAATTCAACTTGCGCCACTAGGCGCATGCGAACCAAGTCGGACGAATTGGTGGCACGCGCCTCGCAATGGCGCTCCCAGTTCCCGTCGGAGCCCTAATTCCAGAGCGTTCCATGCGCCTTGCACTCACTCATTCGTTGGCCGTTTCACTAATTCTGTTCGCGGTACACCCTGCATTTGCCGAGACTCCCGAGAACGAGGCGGCGCATGCGCCGTCACAGTCTTTGATTGCGCCAGAGCTCCTGCAAAGGGTTGATCCGATCTATCCTGAGTCGGCGCTCTCCCAGAAGCAGAGTGGAGAGGTGGTGCTTCAACTCGATATCGATGAGACCGGAAAGGTAAATGCCGCAGCGGTCGTGAAGGGTGCCGGCTACGGCATGGACGAGGCGGCATTGGAAGCCGCGCAGCAGTTGGTCTTCAAACCCGCGCAACGTGGTGAGCAGCCGACGCGATCACGCATCCTCTACAAGATGGACTTCACGTTGCGTACCGTCGCAGATCCCGAGCAAAGTAAGGAGTCGTCCAACTCAGTCTCGCAACCCCACGCCGCGATGCGAGGATTGATACGACTAGAACAGTCGGATGTTCCGTGTGCAGGCGCAAAGATCGAATTGCAGCTGTCGGACGGTAGCGTCCTGCGAACAGTGAGCGGTGTATCTGGAGAATTTAGCTTCGAACCCGTTCCTTCTGGCAAGGCCACTCTCCGCATTGCGGCGGATGGTTTTGACGTGCTGCAAAGCGAAGAAGCATTTGTTGCGGGTGAGCGAGTTGAGCTGACCTACCGTTTGCATCCCTCTGGGAGTGCGCTGGAAGTAGTCGTGCAAGGTGAACGTTCCGATCGCGAAGTGACGCGCCGGACCATTGAACGCAAGGAACTCGCGGTTGTCCCTGGAACAGGAGGTGACGCTCTCAAGGTCATCGAGTCCATGCCAGGTGTTGGGCGTACGCCCGCGCTCAGCGGGATGATTGTGGTGCGCGGATCCTCCCCTTATGGCACAGAAACCTTCGTAGACGGCGCGTTCGTGCCGATGATCTATCACTTCGGTGGCCTCTCCAGCATTGTGCCGACGGAAATGATCGACACCATCGACTTCTATCCTGGGAACTTCAGCGCCAAGTATGGCCGAGCGACGGGTGGGATCATTGACGTGAAGATGCGAGAGATGGACCACGACGGCAAGTATCACGGTATGGCTCAGGTCGACCTAATCGACGCCCGGCTGATGCTGCGTGGGCCAGTGCCATTGGCAAAGGGATGGTCGTTCAATCTCGGCGCTCGTCGGAGCCACATTGACGCTTGGATTGGCTCAGTCATGAGCAAGGACGCAGGGTTTCGCACCGCCCCGGTCTATTACGACTGGCAAGCGTTCGCAGAGACAAAACCGACACCGCGTTCGACATTTCGTGTCGGAGTGTACGGCGCGGACGATAGGTTAGCTGTGGTGCTCAAGAACGCAATCGCGAGCGATCCCGGCATAGGCAACAGCTTCCAAGCGAGTTTGCGCACCGCGCGCTTGCAAGCAACGTACAAGAACCAGATCACGGACCGACTCAACGTGTATGCAATGGCTTCAGTCGGTCTGGATCGGGAATCTTCCAAGGTCGGAGCTGTCTCGTCCGTAGACATGGACTACATCCCAATCATCTTTCGCGGCGATATCAGCTATCGTTTATCCAACCGGCTCTTGCTGCGCGCCGGACCCGACATCATTGTTTATCGTTACGACGCCGATGTGCTTTCACTCAGCCCACCAGAGCCTGGGGAGATCGAGGGAAGTCATGCCAACCGACCCTTACTCCGCTATGACAAGAAGGGATACTTCTCGAGTCCGGCTGCATTCGGGGAGTTGGAATGGACCCCATCCAGTCGGGCGAAGATTCTGTTCGGCGCGCGTGCGGACTACTTCAGTCTTACGGAGCGGTGGGACTTCAGCCCGAGGCTCAACGCGCGTTATGATCTGCATACCGGCAAACGTCGAACTTCGGTGAGGGCGGGGTTGGGTGTGTACATGGAGCCTCCACAAATCACGCAAGCTGTTCCGCCGTTTGGCACCTCTAGCATTCGCTCGAATCGAGCCGTTCACTCATCATTCGGCATCGAGCAGTTGATAAACGATCAGGTGGAAGTGTCGGTGGAAGCATTCCATAAGCAAATGGATAACTTGGTTGTACCCGCCCGTTTCGAGGACGGAAGCAATGGCTTCTCGAATGTGGGGGAGGGTTACGTCTACGGCACCGAGACGATGGTTCGTTGGAAACCCGGCGGTCGCTTCTTTGGTTGGGCCGCCTACACAATCTCCCGTTCCGTACGCAAGACAGCGCCGGAGCAGCCGGCACATATCTTCGACTTCGATCAAACGCATAACCTGACGGTGCTCGGAAGCTACGACTTAGGGCGAGGTTGGCGCGTCGGCGGCAAATTTCGCTTCACGAGCGGTAGCCCATACACTCCGTGTAACGGTGGAATGCTCAATGCGGCGGCTGGCACCTACGAGTGTATCCCGGGCGAAATCAACACCCGGCGCTTGCCACCGTTTCATCAGCTCGACGTGCGCCTCGATAAGACGTGGACAATGAAGGATTTTCGCCTATCGACGTATCTCGACGTTCAGAATGTATACAATCGCGCCAACCCTGAAGGGGTTAGCTATAACTACC
>JBLNFG010000793.1:0-3665 GCA_050263495.1 Myxococcales bacterium
TAACCAGGACGAAAGGACGAGGAGAGATTGAGAGCGTTCCCAAAAGAATCGCGAGTAGGCGAGAGCCAGCGGCATGCACGCCGTGATTGCTGCTGTCACGGAAGCGACGGCTCCACCCAACAGCCGTCGCAGGCACCAGTAGAGCAGGATGACGTTGAGTGTTCCCGTGATCACTGTGGTCAACCGCAGTGTCCAGAAGGAAACCCCGAACAGGGAGTGCAACGCACCGGAAATCACGAACGAGATCGGATCTCCGTACAGGTCCGTCCCTGTCTTCATCGAGATAGGTTCTCCGCGCAAGAACAGCACGATCTTGACGCCGAGATAGCCCTCGTCTCCATTAATGCCCGGCAGATGATTCAAACCGACGACTCGAAACAGAAGCGAGACGGCTATTACGACCCCGAGCAGAACCATTCCTCGGCTGGATCTGCCAAACCAGCTCGCACTCATGCATCGGACCATCAGCGCGCTCAGGCGACCTATCATTGTGGACCGCTTACCGATGGAGGAGGACAAGGTGGTTCGTACGGCAACCGCGATGTCTATCATGAGTCGCTCGCTCGAAGACTGACGCGCGCCGATTCTGCCATCAGCGTCCTCGATGCTGGAATAACGAGGAAGGTACGGAGCGTAGCGGCATTAGGGCTGAACCTAAGCACCATGGCTGCAGATGACGCTCTTGGCACAGCATGGCACAGCCACCGTCCGGGCAAGCACAGGGGAACGAACGGATCCATTAGGCACCTTTTCCGCCCAAGACGGGTCCAAACAAAGAACTGAACTGCAGCACGTCGAGAGGGCGAGCGCAACAGCCATGCCAGGTTCCGCGCGGGCCAGAGGGGGAGCTTATGAGGTTCGGCCGGAAACAAATCCGGGCTGGTTGAGGGCAGCAAGACGTGATTCCACTGAATGGACCAACACGTGGGCAAGAGCGGCTGGCTCAGCGGTCAAGGTTGGTTACCAATGCAGAGCTTAACGTAGCGTGCCCTCTCGATGCCGTTGGCAGCGGAACGGCCCCGGGGTAGAGGGGTTCGCCCGGGGTAATTCAGTGACCGCGCTGACTTATCGACCCGCGGTTGAGCTTTTCGCTACCTCGGCCAGTTAGTCCCGATCTCGAGGCATCATGACGCAGACGACCAGCCCCTTCGGAAATACCCCCTCGCGCCCCCCTGTCTCCACCATGACGGGCAAGATCACGCAAGTGATCGGTCCAGTCGTCGACGTCGAGTTCCCGCCGGGGCGGCTACCGAGAATCCTGAATGCGCTTACGGTGAGCAACCCGGGGATATCGGACGAAAAGGACAACCTGGTGCTCGAGGTTGCTCAGCACCTCGGCGACTCCATCGTGCGCACTGTGGCTATGGATACCACTGATGGTCTGGTGCGTGGCTTTCCGGTGAGAGACACCGGAGCTGCGATCAGCATGCCGGTTGGGCCGGAGACGCTCGGTCGCATTGTCAACGTGGTGGGCAAACCTGTCGACGAACGTGGACCGGTCCAAGCAAAGCGCACCATGCCCATTCACCGCGCGGCCCCAGCATTCGTGGAGCAGAGCACGCGGGTAGAAGTGTTCGAGACCGGGATCAAGGTCATTGATCTACTCGCCCCCTATCGAAAGGGCGGAAAAATCGGCTTGTTCGGCGGTGCCGGCGTGGGCAAGACGGTTCTCATCATGGAGCTCATCAATAACGTTGCCAAAGCGCATGGTGGCGTGAGCTGCTTTGCCGGAGTTGGAGAGCGCACGCGCGAGGGGAACGACCTCTACTTGGAGATGAGTGAATCGAAGCTGCAGACGGGTGAGCCCGTCATCTCGAAGGCGGCGCTGATTTATGGCCAGATGAACGAGCCTCCAGGCGCACGCGCCCGGGTCGCGCTGAGTGCGCTCACGGTGGCCGAGTACTTCCGCGATGAAGAGGGTCAGGACGTACTGCTGTTCGTCGACAATATCTTCCGCTTCACCCAGGCCGGCAGCGAAGTGTCCGCATTGCTGGGCCGCATGCCGAGCGCCGTCGGTTACCAGCCAACGCTAGCGACCGAGATGGGTACGCTCCAGGAGCGCATTACCTCAACGACCAAGGGCAGCATCACCAGCGTGCAGGCGATTTACGTTCCAGCCGATGACTTGACCGACCCAGCGCCGGCAACCACTTTCGCGCATCTTGATGCGACGACGGTTCTCTCGCGTTCGATCGCGGAATTGGGCATTTACCCAGCCGTCGATCCGCTTGATTCCACGAGCACCATGCTATCGCCCGACATCGTGGGGGACGAACACTATAAGGTTGCGCGAGAGGTTCAGCTTACGCTCCAGAAGTATAAGGACCTCCAAGACATCATCGCGATCTTGGGCATGGATGAGTTGAGTGAAGAAGACAAGCTCACGGTATCCAGAGCCCGCAAAATCCAGCGGTTCCTGTCCCAGCCCTTCTTCGTTGCAGAACAGTTCACGGGCTATCAGGGCAAGTATGTGGCTCTGAAAGAGACCGTTGCTGGCTTTAAGGAGATCCTCTCGGGTGCGCTCGACGATCTTCCGGAGCAGGCGTTCCTAATGGTAGGCAACGTGGACGAGGCAAAGGCCAAGGCGCAACAGCTCAAGGCGCAGTCCTAAAGGGGGAGCTCGATGGCGGACGGGAATCACCTAACGCTCGAGGTCGTGACTCCGGAAGGGGTCGCCCTGCGGGAGTCTGTGGAAGAGCTTACGGCGCCGAGTGTGGACGGCGACTTCGGCGTATTGCCGGGGCATCGCCCATTGCTCGCCGCCTTGCGAACAGGAATTGCCACCTTTCGGAAAGGAAGCGCCGAGACCCAGGTTGCAGTTGGGCCTGGTTTCGCTGAGGTCTCCGAGGATCGCGTCATTCTGTTGACGGACAAGTGTTGCCGGCGCGAAGACGTGGACATGGTGCTCTCACGTCAGAATTTGAAGGATGCAGATGAAGCCCTCGAGTCTTTCGACGGTGAGCTAGGTGGACCCGAGCACGGCGTTCTAATCCGAAAGTCGCGATGGGCAGCGACACTGCTTGAGCTTGGCGGTGACCCGCCTCCGCCGACCGTACATGTCTTTGCCGAGTTCCAAACCGTGGCTCACCCCGACTACGCCCAAGCCGAGGCCGAGAACGAGGACAAGCAACACTGAACGCGAGGGGGTCGGGCCATTTTGCCTGACCCAATTCGCGTCAACGTGTAGTCATCCCGACGCGGTAAAGGTCCAAGCAAGGCTCGTCCAATCTTTCGAGATAGGCGGTACGAGCAATTCGCGAAGCGAACAGGGTTGGGTGCGCGCACCAAGGGATTGAGCCCGGGGGCTAGATTGGCCCAGCAGCGAGGGACCGAAGTACCCATCAACGCGACGAAATGCCGCCACTAATCTTCGCTGTTGAGACGTTGGCGTACGACGCGAAAGCTGCGATCGAGCGCGACTTCGTTAGCCACCATGACGCGGAGGTTGTAGGTCCCTGGCGCGCTGGTTGGGTCCAGATTCAGGAGCTGTTCAAAGCGCTCAGCGCCTGCAGGCACGGTGGCAGTCTCGGTCCTGAGCTTTCGCGAGGCGCTACACGGTCCGCGCGGGCCACTTCGCGCACTGGGGTAATCTAGCTGCCACGTGAGCGGAGTCGCGTTCCGCAGCGGTCGACGAAATTCTACCCGCAGGCCCTGGGTGTTCTGAG
>JBLNFG010000794.1:0-4538 GCA_050263495.1 Myxococcales bacterium
GTGCCGCTCGCCGTTTGGTTTGGTCATCAATTGCCGAGATTGCGCGGACGCGGGGTTCGGGGTGAAACCCCGAGAAAACCAGGAGGGTCGCGGCTGCGCAGCAGCCCTGCGCAGCGGCGCCAAAAGGCTGCCCAGACTTTTGGCGGGCGGCACTAGTGCCGCTCGCCGGAAGTTGTTGTGACTCCACGGCGGCCCTAGGCGGACGCGCAGCGGACGCGGGGTTCGGGGTGAAACCCCGAGAAAACGAGGAGGGCCGCGGCGGCGTAGCCGCCCCGCGCAGCGGTGCCAAAAGGCGCCCAGACTTTTGGCGGGCGGCACTAGTCGCTCTCCGCTCCGATGAGTGCGCCGCTCTCGATGACGTTGGGCCAGCTATCGACGTAATTGGAGCGTTCACCTGGCTGCGAGTCGTCCACCCAATACGTTTTGCGTGACCCGAAGGGGCGAACGTCCACGTGAACGAAGGGATGGTAGGGATAGTAGCCACAACCCACGTCTGCTAGTGCCATGCAGAATGCGAACAGCTGCTCCTTGGGAATGCCGTGCACGGACAGGTCGAGCGCACGTCCCATGCGATGCGGAGAGGATTCACGCGCATCTCGTCGGTACCCGCTGAGAATATGGATGGTGTGCTTTGGGAATGCTTCCCCGATCCGTTGCAGGATCCAGAGCAACCGGGGGTGAATGAGTCGCACGCCTGGGACCCACTCCTCGGGCCAATCTTCGGGGGGATTAGGGTCATTGGGTAAGGGCAACTCGGGTCGTTTCTGACCAACAATACGCGCCAAGGTGCTGATTCTGTCCAGCGCGTCCACATCAATGTTTCCGTCACAATCGATGAGCGATAAGCGATCGAAGTCAGAACCCCAGCTCGTCACCACGATCGGGACGGGTCGCGCCCAAGGCTTGCACTTTTGCTGCTTCATCGCGGGGCCCGCAAAGGGCGCAGTCGCAGTGAGTTGCCCGACGGGATTGCTGCCAAACGAAACCTCGCCACCGAGACGCCAGGACAGCTGAGGAATGAACGAGACTTGCTCCGGAGCAAACTGTGCGGGCCAGAGTGGCGCGGCAGGGCGAAAACGATCGCGACCCCGGCGTGTGTATCGCGTGAGCAAAGCGAAGCGGCCAGGATCAGCGAACCGAAAGCGTTTTCCCGCCGTCAGGTCTCGCGACCACCAATCGAGACTCGTCGGGACTCGCCACGACCCCACGGAGAGCCCTCCGGACGCACCGTAGCGATCGAAGAACGCATGCGTGACTTCGTCGTACGGCGTGAGCCAGGTATCGAGCGGAGTGGATGCGCGCTCCACGGCCTCACTCGCTTCGCTGCACTCGAGGGGCAGCGGCTCGTCGACGGGCAACGCGATTTTGCTTTCTGCGCTGGGCGACACCAGGAGGTTCGCCAACAGGCAAGAAAAAGCGGCGTGGCGGGCGAGGTTTGCGACCATGGGCGTTTCGATGGCGAGAAGGTCCCTTAGGCTAGCAAGAAATTCGATAGCGATCTCGTAGCGATCTGGTTTTGGTCTGGGGGGCGCCGTCGTTGCCGGACGAATCTCCATTTTCGCAGCATCAGAGGCACGCGGTGGACACCTGACTCAAGTGCCGTGGAAACAAAAAGCGACCACCCCAGGCCGCACTGAATCGACACGGACGACAATTCAGGTGCTGGGGTGGACGATGCTGACTCGGACCTTAGGAGAGGCCGCTTCGAGCGTTACTTTGCTTTGAGCGTTTGGTCCAAGAGGTACAAGAAGGTCTCGTAAGCTTTCTTCGCCTGCTCCGGACTATCTTCGACGCACTCTGAAATGCTCAAGCCGTTGAGAACCGCTTGCGCAAGAACAGGCAGCGCTTCGAGATTCGGGCGCTTCGCGGCCTCGCCGGCAGAGGCAATCGCCTCGTCGATAATCTGCCGCTGATCTTGTTGCAGCATGGCAGCGCGTCGCTTCAGTTCCGGATCGCGCCTGGCTGCGCTCCAAACCTCGATGTTGAGGCCTGAAGCAGTCTGATCGGCTTGGAGTGCCTCCCAAAGAGCCTCGAGCGCGCGTCGCGCACGTGCCGGACCAGTAGCATCACCCGCGGACGCTGTTGCTTCACGAACCCGATCGAGGAACTTTCGGTAAGTGAAGCTTTGCACCTCGTGAATGAGTGCTGCCTTGCTGGCGAAGTAGTAGTGAACGATGCTCTTTCGGAGACCAAGCTCCTTGCCGATTTCCGCCAACGTCGTGGCGCTGAAGCCGCTGCGTGAAAAACACTTGGCGGCAGCCGTCAAGATGGCGGCGACTCGTGGGTTCTCCCAATCAACGGCGCGAGGCGCCGTCGTCGTGTTGCTGGAGTCCGTCGATTCCATGGAGGCCTGGTTTGCGTTGTCTGCTGTGTTCATGGTCTTACTTGAACCGGTCATCCGGAAAACTCCGTTGACCTAGTTGGCGCGGGCGCCGGAGTCAAGGCTTCGTGCCGGCCGTCGGTGCTGCGCTATCTGCACCCGAACTCGTCCGGAGTCAAGGGCCAGGTGGACGACCGGTCAGAATCTCCATGATTGTGCACACTTGCGCGCCTTTTTTTTTTGAAAACTATGGCCGACCGTTCGCTCTGCGCTGTCTGCGCACCGAAAGATCGCGAACGTGCGCGCGAACTTCTTATCCCCGTTGAGGGCGAACGAGGACGGAATGGCGCCGCACTCCCAGCGCGGCTCCTTGCGAACGGGAGCGAACGGCAGGCCTCGACGTGGATCTTTCTGTGTTGCAACGATCGCTTACACCACTCTCACGCGCGACTGTTCTTGCGGGGCGCGGGTGAGGTGAGCGCATGCTCTTACTGCATGTTCTTCTTGCTCATGCGGCCAGCCAATGAGCGGAGCGCGAGCCGCCCGATGGCAAGCTCATGGGCAAACTGCACCTGTGTCTATCGCGACGTGGATCGGGGCCGCTCGGTCTCTGAAGGTTTGCGCCGTTCAGCGCGCCGCCGTCGAGCAACGCGAGCTGGTCAGACAAGTCTTGAAAAAGCTTCAGTGATTCGCTCGTTAGAATCCAGCCCTAGCGCTGTCGTCTGTTCGAGTGAGTCCCGGCGAAACAGCGATATTCGCAGTTCGGCCGCGTTGGGCATATCCGCAGATCGTCGACCGGCTCTTTGCCATGCGAGCCCACACAATGCGGTATTCCGCGCCTAATGAGGCTCCTCCCATCCGCGCGCAGCTTTAGCGAGCACGGATGTGGGAGGAGCAAGCACTCGCGCGTAGCGCGAGTGCGGTGGTGGGCAGGGAAAGATCACTCTGGCGCAACGCACGATCCAGAAGATGACGACTGGGCTGTGCGGTAGCGCCGCGTGAGATCACTCCCGTTTCGACCGGCCGGGTTTCTTTCCTGCAGCGTCTTTGGTGGGGGCTTTGAGCTTTGCCTCATTCGGTTCTGATGGGCGCGCGGAGCGGTCAATAGAGTCCTTTTCCGAGCGAGCCTTCTCGCGTGTCGTCGGATGCTCCGACTCCCACTGCGGCATCTTCTGCTCTTTGGTCCACCCAGCCACCCCAGTCCATCCGGCCTGTCGTGACTCGAACGTATTCGAGCTGCGTTCATCAGTTCTGCCATTCAGCGGCTTTGCTACACCAGTGGCTACTGCCTCTTCGTTGTCGAGGGGGGCCTGCTCCCCGAGCTCACTCACGTCACTCGTTTGTGTCATCACGAGCAGTTCATCAGCCAGGTACTCGGGGTGGGGATCGTCCGTCGCCTCGACCGAATCCTTGGGCATCTCGCCCGTTCCAACACGGATAATCTGTGGAGTTGGTGGATATTTATCTAGCCAACGCTCGCGGATGGCGTGTTGTTGTTCGCGGACAATTCTGTAGCGAGTCACGGTAAACCCGGCCATTCCGCGTTGGCTTAGAACGCGCACACCCCGTGGCAGTCGATCATCTTCTCGTTCGAGCTGCTCGTAGGGAAGCGCTTCGGTGATTCTGCGAATTAGGGTGACTGTGTGCTTTCGCTCGGGGCCCAGGATCTCCGCTCGAACCACGCCGTCCTTCACCGTTTCGTGGAGCACAACCGGAAAGTCGAAGCCGTTCTTGAAACGGAAGTTGATGGTCGGGTAGACGACCGTCGCATCCAATCCCATCTTGATATACGAGCTGGGCCTCGTGTGCGGGACACGCTCGAGAATGTCGAGGCCGGCGAAGAATGCAGCTCCATGCAGCGTTCCCGAGATTTGGCACGTTCCACCGCCGATTCCGTCTACGAGCTCTCCTTCCGCGATGACGGTCGCCGTGCGGTATCCGTTCGTCTCATCTCTCGGGCCAACCACGTCGTTGAAGTCGAACGTCTCGCCCGGCAGTAACACGTGTCCGTCCAATTTCGAGGCGGCTAGCCTGAGATTGTAGGTGCGCTCGCGAGCCTTGTCGCTCCGATCGTAGCGAGTCTCAAAATACCCAAGAACATGGCTGAATCGCACGTTCGTGAGTTCGCTGGCGTCGCGACGTGGGCGAAGCGGGACCACCACGGCTTCCACCTGTTGGGCGCCTCGCACTCCTGCCTGCTCGATGGCCAAGAAGTCTC
>JBLNFG010000795.1:0-3845 GCA_050263495.1 Myxococcales bacterium
TGATGCTCTTGACCTTGGTGGTGTTCGGGGTCGGCATCGTGCGATCATTCTTTACCCCTGAGCGCACGCGACGCATCCTCGCCGGCAAGGTCGAGGTCGTAGGCAACGTGCTCGCGTCACTGCTCGGCATAGTGACGCCCTTCTGCTCCTGTTCGGCAGTGCCGCTCTTCATCGGCTTTGTGACAACAGGTGTGCCGCTCGGCGTCACGTTTGCGTTTCTGATCGCGGCCCCGATGATTAACGAGGTGGCGCTCGTACTCTTGTTCGGGCTCTTCGGTTGGAATGTTGCTGCGCTGTACCTCACGACGGGTCTCGTCATTGCGATGCTTGCCGGTTGGGTCATTGGGCGATTGAAGCTCGAGAAGTGGGTCGAAGGCTGGGTGTACGCGACGAAGGTTGGTGCTACGGCTAACAGCGACGCCCCCTCGATTACGTGGAACGAGCGTGCGACGTTGGGCCTCGAGGCAGTCAGGGATATTGTCGGGAAGGTCTGGCTGTATGTGCTCCTTGGCATTGCGGTGGGCGCCGGGATTCACGGCTACGTGCCCCAGGACTTCATGGCATCCATCATGGGCAAGGGTGCATGGTGGTCGGTCCCTCTGGCCGTGTTGCTCGGGATCCCGATGTACTCGAACGCGGCTGGTATCATTCCGATCGTGCAAGCATTGTTGGGAAAGGGCGCGGCCCTCGGTACCGTGCTCGCCTTTATGATGGCCGTCATTGGCCTGTCGCTGCCCGAGATGGTCATCTTGCGAAAGGTGTTGAAGCTACCGCTGATCGCGACCTTTGCAGCCGTGGTCGGCACCGGGATCCTCGTGGTCGGCTACCTCTTCAATTTTCTCCTCTAATGAATTCACTGTATGGTCTGGAGCGGGATCGGTTGTGACCGTTCCCGCGTCGCATCGAAAGGAAAATGGCGTGGACATCAAGGTGCTTGGAACTGGGTGCGCGAAGTGCAAGAAGCTGTATGCGGAAGCCGAAAAGGCGATCGCAAGCTCAGGGCAGTCTCCGACGCTGGAGAAGGTCGAGAAACTCGACGAGATCATGAAGTACGGCGTCATGGTGACTCCTGCACTCGTGATTAACGGCGAGGTCAAGTCTTCTGGTCGCATCCCGTCGACGACCGAAATCGTCGGTTGGATCGGCGCCGCCGCGACGAAGGACGCCTAATCGCATGTCGGCTTGTCGCAACGGGACGTCTAATCGCAGGTCGACTTGTCGCAGCGGGGAGTCACCATGTTCGGCGGCTTGGTAGAAAACACGGATCAGTACATCCAGACGAACCCCTGGCTCGCCTTGGTGGCGGTGTTCGTCGGTGGGATGCTCACCGCTTCGAATCCCTGCGTGCTTGCGATGATCCCGCTCATGATGAGCTTCGTGGCGGGTTCGAAGGACGACAAGCCGAGTGTGCTGCGGGCGTTTTCGTTTTCGTTCATCTTCGTTATTGGGCTCGCGATTACGTTTACGGTCCTTGGCATGGTTGCGGCGTTGGCAGGGAAGCTATACGGCGACGTCTCTAGCGCGTGGATTTGGCTCGTAGCAGCCGTCTGTGTGTTGATGGGGTTGCACCTGATCGGTGTGATTCATGTACCAATCCCATCGCTCGCCGGTCGCGTTCAACCTCGGACTCGAGGCATGGTGGGCGCGTTACTACTCGGGCTGCTCTTTGGGCTCGTCTCGGCGCCGTGCGCTGGACCGATCCTGATCGTGTTGCTCACCTATCTAGCCGGTTCTGGTGCGTCCGTCGTATGGGGCGGCACGCTGCTGCTCGTCTACGCGCTCGGCCATAGCGTGTGGATTCTGATTGCGGGTACGTCCATGGGTGCAGCCCGAGCCCTGATCGAGAACCGCAAAGCGAATAGCGTACTCGAATGGCTTCGGCGTGGAGCCGGTGTGGCGATTATCGTTATCGGGCTTTACTTCGCCTACCGAGGCATCAGCAGTTGAACGGAGTTGTCATGTCACGAGTTGTCCTCTTGTTTTTGTTGGTTTTGTCCGGCGCAATCACGGCCTGCGAACACCGCACGGCCGAGGCCGCCGCTGCTACGGCTTCTGCCGCAGTCGTTGCGTCCGCCGCACCGAACGTCGAAGCCGCGGCGAAGAGCGACACGGCTGCGAAGGTGGCTCGCGTCGTCTTCGTCGGGAAGGAACACCCCTGCGACTGCACGCGCAAGAAGTTGGAAACGGCCTGGGCAGCACTGCAGAAGGCCCTGGGCACTCCCGCAAAGCTGCCCGTCGAAACGCTACACCTCGACACGCAGGAGGAACAGGTGGAGCCCTACCGAAAGATGCGTCCGATCATGGCCCTCCCGGCCATCTACTTCATTGACGCCAAGGGTGGCCTCGTCGAGCTGCTTCAAGGCGAAGTCACGGACGCGCAGGTGAGCGGCGTCCTCGGCAAGTGAGCCGTAAAGGAAATCACGGAACTGTTGCGCGGGTGGGTCCGATGAACAGAGGAATGGCACAGGAAGAGCGGAAGGTCGGAAGACTCGCTCTTCCTGTGCAATCCAAATGAGGGCATGCCTCAGGGATCTCTCGGGCGATTCGAGCACTACCCACCAACACCAATATCGTAAGGCGGTTCGCCCACCGTGGAGCTGGCAGCGCTAGCGAAAGCCATTGGTCACCCCGCTCGCGTCCAGATCCTGCGGATGTTGATCCGTAAGAACGCTTGTGTCTGCGGGGACATCGTCGAAGAGTTGCCGCTCGCGCAATCGACGGTGT
This sequence comes from Myxococcales bacterium, assembly GCA_050263495.1. Lineage (GTDB taxonomy): Bacteria > Myxococcota_A > Polyangia > Polyangiales > Polyangiaceae > FEN-1139. The sequence continues at coordinate 2,725 of JBLNFG010000795.1, forward strand.
CCCAACATCTGAAGGTGCTCAAGGAGGCGGGCTTGATTCGCGGGGAGGTCGACGGACCGCGTGTCGACTACTGCGTCGAGCCTCGGACGTTACGGCGGTTAAGGGCGCTCGTGGGAAGCCTGTAGGGGTGTATGCCTACTCTAGAACATCGTTTATTGCCGATTACTGAGCACCGTCTGGCAACGGTCACGGCTCAAGACCTCGAGCTAGACCAGCGTCGTGGCTTCGGTGCTTGGGCTCGCCTATTCCGCGCAAGCAGAGGGAACTGGACCGACCGCCTTTAGTCCGACAGTTCGTTGCATGAGACCGTATGTGCCCCCAGCAGGGAGAATCCCGTTAGCTATGTCAAGTGAATCGAATGCCATCCTGGGGAAGCTGTCGTTTCTCGATCGTTATCTCACGCTCTGGATCTTCTTGGCCATGGCGATCGGGGTCGGCGCTGGCTTCCTATTTCCGGACATTGTTCCGTTCATCAACCAGTTCAACGTCGGTAGCACGAACGTTCCGATCGCGATCGGGCTCATTCTGATGATGTACCCGCCGCTCGCCAAGGTTCGGTACGAGGAGATGGGGCCGGTCTTTCGTGATACGAAGATCTTGGGACTGTCGCTGGTACAGAATTGGGTTATCGGTCCCATCTTGATGTTTGGATTGGCGGTGCTCTTTCTGCATGACAAGCCGGAGTACATGGTTGGCCTGATCATGATCGGCTTGGCTCGCTGCATTGCCATGGTCATCGTCTGGAATGATCTTGCCAAGGGCGATGCCGAGTACTGCGCGGGTCTCGTCGCGTTCAACTCGATTTTCCAGGTGTTGCTCTACTCCGTTTACGCCTACGTCTTCATCACCGTCTTGCCGACCTGGTTCGGACTCGAGGGCGTACAGGTGAACATCACGATTGGCGAGATCGCCCAGAGCGTCTTCATCTACCTCGGTATTCCGTTCATTGCCGGGCTCGTGACGCGCTTCTCCTTGATCAAGCTCAAGGGCAAAGGCTGGTACCAGGGCAAGTGGCTTGGTCGTAGGGACTTCGGTCTTGGCGATTACGATGGTGCCGTACCGCCAATTGGATTCGAAGGTCGCGGAAGGAGCCGGATACGCGATTGATACTTCCGCCCGCT
>JBLNFG010000796.1:0-3922 GCA_050263495.1 Myxococcales bacterium
CGGCCAGACAAGCGCGCGGAAGAAGCCGATACGCTCGATCGCGTACGCCAGATTTTCGTTGGGGCGCCCCTGAGTCCAGGTTCGCCGGCGTTGTTGCCCTGACACCCTTCAATGAAGCCAGCAGCCGTGCGGCGACGCCGAGTAGCTCGCGGCATTCTTGCGGATGAGTTCTCTCAAATCTCGATTGGTGTACAGTTTCGGAGTTGCTCAGCGTCGAGGTCACGCGCGGCAGCGGGGTGGCGCCACGGATCGCGAGGGCGTCGGGTTGCAGGACGAGCGAGGTTGTGAGTTCCGCACGTTGTCGACGAACGTCGGGCATCGACGAGCGCGAGATCTATCGCTCGCGCCTTGTCGCATTCACGGGAATTCCGTCCTCGAACGCCATCAACTCACCGGTTTCGAGTGGAATCCAGGTTTCGTCGTCCGTGAGCGGTAGGGTAGCGATTATGGACACGCGATCCTCTGGTTGGGTCACTTGGCTGAAGTCGATCGTGACGTCCTCATCCAACAGATGCGCACTGCGAAAGGGAGCCTGACGCACGATGTAGTGAAGACTTGTCGCACAATGAGCAAAAAGCCAGCGACCGTTGGATAGTAGAAAATTGAATGGCCCGAACGTAGACAGCTTCGCGGCCTCCTCCGCAACGACCTCCTGTAAAGAGGTGAGTTCCGGGTGATGCTCACCGAAGGCGTTGACAATGCTCTGGAGGATTCGACAGAACGCGGCTTCACTGTCGGTTGTGCCCACCGGTTGGTATCGCCCAACGCCTGAGAACTGAAAGCCGTCGAGGTTGCCGTTGTGAGCGAATACCCAATGTCTGCCCCAAAGTTCGCGTTGGAACGGGTGGCAGTTCTCAAGGGCGACTGCACCCTGCGTGGCGCGACGTATGTGCGCAATCACGTTGCAACTCTTGATCGGGTAGTTGCGTACGAGCTCTGCCACCGGGGATTGTACCGCTGGTGACGGATCGAGAAAGGTCCGGAGTCCTCGACCTTCGAAGAAGGCAATGCCCCAGCCGTCACGATGCTGATCCGTCCGCCCGCCGCGCGCACGAAAGCCTTCGAACGAGAAACAGATGTCAGTGGGAACGTTGGCATTCATGCCGAGAAGCTGACACATCGCAACCCGACGTTTAGCACGTTGGGGGGATCAGGCATTCGAGAATGCTCAGGGCCCGTTTCGAATGGAGTGCTTTGGGCATTCGCCCAATCCCGAAATCGCTCCGCGAACCGCCAACACCCATCATCTCAAGAGATTCGGGGTGCCAGGGTGGTGGCTTGGCGTTGCTACTTGGGCAGTCCCGCAACGCCTTGTGCGGTGTCCCCTCAAACGTCAGACGTAAGCGGCAGTGCTGGATCCTTGTCTTTGGGGAGCTTCACCATCAGCGACGCAATGATGGATGTGGCAAGCAGCGCGACGATTACCGTTAGCGAGACCAACGACGGGATCTTGTACAAATCGATCAGCGTCATCTTGAGCCCAACGAATGCTAGCACGGCGGCTAAACCGAGTTTGAGATACCGGAACTTATCCACTAAGCCTGCCAAGAGGAAGAACAGCGAACGCAAGCCCAGGATCGCGAAGATGTTCGACGTAAAGACAATGAATGGATCCATGGTGACCGCGAAGATGGCTGGGATGGAGTCCACAGCAAACACCACATCGGTTACTTCTACGAGCACGAGCGCCATGAATAGGGGAGTAGCTATCCACTTGCCGTCCCTCCTAGTAAAGAAGTGGTTGCCGTCGAGATGAGGCGTCGAAGGAATCACCTTGCGCGCCAGTCGCATCACCCATCCGCTTTCCGGATGTTCCTCTTTGCCACGTTGCAGGTAGAGCTTGATGCCTGTCACGATCAAGAACGCTCCGAACACATAGATGAGCCAGTGGAACCGTTCGAGTACGACCGCACCCGCTAATACCATGATACCGCGGAGCACGAGCGCCGAGACGATGCCCCAGTAGAGCACGCGATGTTGGTAGATGGGCGGTATACCGAGCGCAGCGAAGATGACGACGAACACAAAAATGTTATCGATTGAGAGCGACTTTTCTATGAGGTAACCGGTCAGGAATTCGATGCCACGTTGCTGCCCGAAGTTGACCCAAACCATCGCGTTGAACCCGAGCGCAAGAGCGACCCACACGCCGCTCCAGGCTAGGGCTTCTCGAACCCCGACCACGTGGTCCTTGCGGTTGAAGAGCCCGAGATCGATCGCCAGCAAAACCAAAACGAAGATCACGAAGCCAATCCAGAGTCCTGGGGTACCAATGCTCGAAGGGGCCATGATTGAACCTTCTTCAAATAGTCCGAGTGCGAGGCTAGAGGTGTGTTCTGCCTTCCCTTATGAGGCCTCGTTGTTCCGAAGGAAAGTCCGGAAGTTCCTTCGACATATGTCGGCGTATCCGACATAGCCGCGTGCGCAAAGGTGGGAAGTCTCCCAAGAACCAGCTTGTTGAGGCACGAGCGATCGCGCCGGTGGCCGCGGCACCGAGCGGTTCGCTTTACAACACGAAATAGGCGGCGAAGCGCGGGTGCAGAGTGAAGGGTCGAGAAAACTGCGGCGGTTGCGGCGCATTCTGCGCCAATGACGAGCATTGCCCGCCTGGGGCGTGCGTTCCACAGCTCACGGGAGCGTGTTGGAAGCGCAAAAGGTCATAGAAAGGAGACGCTATTCCGTCGCACGCTTCGGGCTACCTTCCACGTCCACGACCCCTAGACGCTGCCCAACGCGCCTCTCAGCACCTTTGAGCAAGTTCTGGTCTGCGTCAAAGAGTGCATCGACGGCGTCGTAGACTGCGCCCCAGTCTAGGGGCTCAGACGGGTCGCAGATTGCAGTAAAGAACGGATCATCGTTCTTGGGACGCTCGAGCTCTTGAGCCTTCAGTTTCGCGTTTGGGTCGTCGCACAAATGTTCCACGAGCGTCACCAGCTCATCGGTTTGCATGAACGGTTCGAGCTCGAAAGTGCCCGCATGTTCCGCCAACAAGGAGGCCCTAAGTCGTCGAATGTCGTCGGTGAGTTCCTGTTTCTGCTGCTCCGTCTCGCATAGGTCCACGTCAAAGGAGACATTCAGTTCGTGGTCAATTCGCATGCTGCGGTTCATGAGATTCGCCGAGCCGATCGTGACGAAGCGCTCATCGACAATGGCCATCTTCTGTTTCATGCTCCACGCTGGGGGCCTGCATGTCGAATCCCTGAATAGCAAGGAGCGTACCGACTATTGCGCAGCGACAACCCAAAGGGAGCGAAACGGGTGACACTGCGACGTCGGCTCGAGTTCTACGTCAACTAGCTCGAGAGCATTGGGGCGATGTTAGCACGTGGGACTCGATCGCCGAGTCAACTACCGCGGGCTGCGCGCAACACGCCAGGACCCAGTACCGAATTGGCCGTTCTCGTACTGTGGAGCGCCCTGCCACGACGAGACGTTAATGCAGATTCGGCAACTCGCTGGTTGGAGTGGCTTCGCCTTAGTTAGAGCTGCTTGAAGTTTCGGCACTTGCTCGTTCCACGAGCCATCGCTCTCACGGTGAACTGCGAAAGCCGCGTGGCCTGATTGCAGTCTGCATCGCCGCCAACAGCTGGTTACGAGTGAAGGGCTTCCGCAGAAATGCTTTCAAACGCTTATCGGTAAAGCGCTTGGCGATGTCTTGTTCATTGTAGCCAGAGGTGATCAGCACCGACACATCGGGATCCACCTGCAACATCTGATGTAGACACGCGTCGCCGTCCAATCGAGGCATGGTCAAGTCAAGTACGACCACGTGGATTTTCCTCCAATGGTTTCGGAATTTGGCCAATGCGTCTTCGCCGTCGACCGCCTCGAGCACCTGGAAGCCGGCCCGCGCAAGAATCCCTCGCGCAACGTCCCGCACTGTTTGCTCATCGTCGACCAACAGAACCAGGCCATTTCCAGG
>JBLNFG010000797.1:0-9953 GCA_050263495.1 Myxococcales bacterium
GCTCGAGGTACCTGTTGGTCAGTGCAACGCGAATCCAGGGAGTCTCTGTGATGTCTGTGAGATAGAACAGCTGGTATGGGGGGCCCGTACGGAGACTTCATACTGCTGCGGGACGCAGGAAGCGCCTGGGTTCGCGACTGCATTCCCCGCCGCCGTTTCGTACATCGATCAGGTGATCCGGATGCGCAATCCCTACGGCAGTTGATGGCGCTAGGTTGGGGATTCGCGAGCGAATACGGATTCTGATCCACTGCCGTAACCGAGCCGAGCGACACAGCCGCAGGGTGGTGGTTCAGGTGCCGAAGCACTGGGTCAGAATCTGTTTCGTCACTTCGGGATAGGCTGGCTTCTGGCTGACCTGGCCTGATTCGCCGCGGGCCAGGCAAGCTTGTTTGATGGAGATGGGGTCTAGTGTATGGTCGTTCGCGCAGCCGTGCGCCGCAGGCCGCTATCACGGTTTGGACCAAAGTCGTCGCAGTCGCCGTCGCATGTTCAGGAGCACGGCGCACGCGAGCAGTGGTGCAGCCCGATCTCGATCACCGCTTCCCCGACTCACGTCTCGCTCCAGAACACCAGGGCAGTTCACAGCACGCTCCCTCCTCGTTCGACGGCGCGGTCCGGCTGCGACATCTCGAAGGCAACTCGCGCCGCCTCGCCGGCTGGCATTCCGCGCGTGCGCTCCGCATACAAAGCTTCTGCTCGCTGATCACGACGCTGCTGCTCGGGGTCGTCGGGCTCGCCGGGCAATACTACGCGCCACTCCTCGACGAGCATGCGAATGGCTGCCGCCACCGGTAACGCGAGCAGTGCGCCAACGATGCCGAGCAGCGCTGCTCCAACGAGTAGCGCGATCAGCACCATGGTCGAGGGGAGCCGCAACACGCGACCATAGATGCGAGGCACCAAGAATCGGCTCTCGAATTCCTCGTAGGCAAGCAACGTTGTCACAACTAAGACGGTCGCGACTAGGCCTTTTGCAGAGGTTGCAGCGGCCGCAGGCGCTACGGTCAGAAAGACACCGATATACGGCAACACGTCCGCAATCCCAGCCAGCACGGCCAAGGCGAGTGCATTACTGATGCCAACGACTGATAGCAGGGTGGCGACGAATCCAGCCATGAATGCCGAAGTCAGTGCCTGACCACGGATGTAGCCGCCGACGATTGTCTCGAGTTTCAGTAGTACACGCGCAAACGCGACGTGTCGACGACGCGGTACCAGCGCGAAGACGACTCCTCGTAAGCGATCACGATCCAGCATCATGTAGAGAGCCAAGAATACCGAACTGACCGCGTAGGCAACGCTCTCGAGCGCATGTGAAGACCAAACCAAGGCGCTCCCTAGCGAGGACTTGGCGAGATCGCCGTAGCGTAGGTGGCGCAAGGAGTTTGCAAGATCCTGAGTCAGGCTGGAGCGCATCAGCCAGTCCGCCAATCGATTCCGGATCTGTGGCTCTTGCTCGACGAGCGTTCTGAGCTGCTCGACGAGTGTCGGCAAGGTGAGCACCAACGACAGTGTTATCCCGGAGAAGAGAATTGCAAAAACGGTCCCAATGGCGAAGCCTCGCCGCATGCATCGCCGCTCGAGCCAAGCGACAGCGGGATTGAGCGTGCCGACCAAGAACAGCGCCAACACCAGAACGAGCAAGACGCCCCAGAGTTGAAGTAGAATCCAGCAGCAACCCACGGTAAGCGCCACCAGCAGCATCGTCCTAGCCCCAACTTCATGTTGTCTGGTCCACACATTCCGTCCCGGCGCAGGCTGCGGCGATTCGCGCTCTATGATGCTGGGGTCAACTCGCGTCAGGTTCTGGTCAGTGGGGGGGCGGCACACGTTCGAACTGCATGCACGGTTCGGACCCATGGGACCCAACCGCCACGTAGCGACGGGCCATTTCTGCAGTAGCCGAAATGGAAGTAGCTGACGCTCGCTTGACCTTGGCAAAGATCAAGGGCGAGCCCTATGGCTACGCGCGGGAGAACTCATGCGCACCCTCGGGATCACGTCTGCGATAGTCATCGGCTGCGGAATAACGATAGCAAGTTGCAGCGACGATAATTCGTCCAAACCTTCAAACGACGGTGGTGCAGGGCGAGGCACAGGCGGTTACGCCGGGGGCTCGGCGGGCGGTTCCACCAATGGATCCGGAAATCACGCGAGCGGTTCTGCTGGTGAACCGATCGGGGGCTCTGCCAATGGATCCGGAAACCACGCGAGCGGTTCTGCTGGTGTATCGATCGGGGGTTCTGCCAATGGTGCCGGAAATTCCGCCACTTCCCCGGGGACATCGAGTGGTGGCTTGGAAAGCACCGGAGGAACCAATACGTATGCCTCCGCCGGAACCTCGAACGGGGGGAATCAGAATAGTGCCGGCGTCAGCGCATCTGGCGGCTCCGTCGCGTGCAGCCCTGCGAATGATACCTGCCCAAACGGGCAATACTGCGTATCGAACGCACTCTGTGTTGCAGGTTGCAAAACGGGCGCAAGCTGCACCAGTGGGGTCTGCCTACCAGATCACAGTTGCCAAGCGTGCACCTCTGACGCCGAGTGTTCATCCGGAAAATTGTGCGGTTCAGGGACGTGCTCGGCGCCCTGCACGATTACGAATAGTGGTACAGCAGGCGGCCCTGCAACGAACACCTGTAGTGGTGGATTGAGTTGTTGTGACTCGCGTTGCGTGGATACCACGTTGGACACGAAAAACTGCCTAAGCTGTGGCGTGTCGTGTCAAACGGGTGAGTTCTGCGGAACCTCAGGGTGCGCGCCCGCAAAGATTGAGAACCTCTGCGAAGTTCCCCGCGTTACGGGCATCCTGGTTGAGAATGTCGATGACGCCATTGATGACGCCCAAACCACCGCTTTGGTGAATGCCTTCAGTGAATGCAGTCCGGTACCCTCCGCGACTCTCAGTGGCCAGAGCACGGGCAGCGTCGTGAACCGTATCACTGGGCAGCCCGTATCGCGTGGAGCATTGCTTGCTGTTGCGGGCGGCCCATATTTTCAGCATCTGGTGAACTATCTGGCTGACCAAGGCCTGTTACCGGTCTACGACGTGTGGGACTGGACGAACAACACGGTTACCGTTCTCTCGCGCAGAGACAACAGTGAGATCCGCAAGATCGACTTTAACGAAATGTCCAGCACTCGCGACCTGATTATCGTCGAGATCGCCGTGGATCCGATCACAGGCACACCGGTGCTCGTCGCCTTCGGTGCCGATAAAGGTACACCGGCAGCGGCCTGGTATTTTGCGCAGTTCGCAATGACAGACACGACCGCGGCGGCCAAGACCTGGTTTGTGTGCGATTGGACGGACCAGGGAACGGTCGGACCGGATGCAACGGACCTCTGGAACTGCACTTCCGGCTGATAGCCAGCGTGCTAGGCCCCGCCCGCCGAGGGTTCACCGCCGGCTGGTGTGGATGGATCCAGCCGGCGATGTTCGAATCCGAGTGCTTCAGGGGATCCGCCACACGGAAAGATACGTACCTTTTCGCCCGACGTCATTCCACGCCAAAGTGAGTACTTCTTCCCCAAGTTCGAAGCTCCATGGTCCAGAGCCGTAGGCTAGATCACTCCGGGTGGGCAGCAAACCGTCGGGAACTGTTAGCTCGAAAGGCTCGAGTGTGCCCTTCGGATCGACACGGTAGCCTTTGAGATCTTTCTCCGCATTGGGCAGTACGAGAAGCGTGTCGTTTCTCGAGGCGCACTGTTGAATTCCACCATCGTAGCTATTGAGGAGCGTGCCATTGATTGAGTAGACGAGCGTTGTTGGCCCGATGCTTGAGCCGTCGCTACCTGCGGCCAGAATCACCGAGTCGCTGCAACACATCCCCCATAAGTCATCGAACGGCACATCCACCAGCGGAACAAAGTCCGCATCAACTCCAGGGCGCCAGCGCATGATCCGAGTGGTCGAGCCTCGGGTAGCGACGTCTTGGCGGATGTATGTATTGCCACACTGCTGCACGCTGCCCAATAGAGAGATGGGTGTCGGCGCGCCGTATTGTCCGTTGGCAAAGAGGCGTTGGAAGCCCGGCGCAGGACTACTTACGCTGTCGTCTCGGTAAAACAATCGAAGCGCGTCGGACTCGACGAACATTTCTAGATCTTCGTAAGGGGAATCCTCTGGCCACGGATAGCTCGACCACTCGTTTGCACTACTCCATATGGTCAAACGGGGCGCGTCTGCCCAAGCGCTGTCGATCAATTCACTGCTCCCCAACGCCGCCACGAATTGCCCAGCGCGTAAGCGTGGGACAGCTCGTGGTAGTCCGAGGGCGGTGCCGCCTCGCTCGGGCGCAATGACACGTCCCGAGGCGCGCTCCACCTGCCAGACGCCCGTGCGTGCGCCGCTTGATTCCCAGGACGGTTCGCTCTGGTGCGCAAGAACGTAGCATCTGGCCGCGTCACAATGGACGCCGACCGGGGACAGGAGCCCTGGTGGTTCGAAGACAAAACGGAGCTCGGCCTTGGGCTCAAGCGTCACGGGATCGAACCGACCTAGCTCGAGGTTGTTCGAGGAGGGTGCTTTTATTGCAGCGAGCTCGCCGTCTATCAACGTGGCGGATGCGCTTGGCGCCTCGCGTGACGCACTGTGGGGATGGAACAGGACCGCACTCAGGCGAGCGAGCGTCGAGGGATCGACGTTCATCAACCGCACACCGGCGAGATCCCAGGGCGCGCCGTCGCCCTCGCTGCCTAGGGCCAAGACGTCATATCGGCTCGGGGTCGCCAGGACTTGATAACCCATCGTGACCGTCCACGCGGGCAGCTCGTCCAGTAACGCAACTGGGCCAGCGACACGACCACCATTCGTGTCGTAGACAGAAACCGTTGGAGTATCGCCGTGAGCTACGACCAGACGTTCGCCGTCCCAAGCCAGACCAGGGAACGATGACCTCTCGGCTGGACCGGAGTCGAGCGTTCTGGGCGGCAAAATGGATTCCCCATGCGCACCAACCCGCACCAATTTTAGGTCGTGGTTCGAGGGGCCTCGTGCCGAGTAGACGATATCGAAGGCGTTGCCGTCCCGCACGATGGCTGGGCGCGACGCTTCCTTTACGACATCGAGTGCACACCTCACACACGGCTCCCCAGTATTGCACAATTCTACCCACAATGAGTTGTCCTGCTCCGCGTCGTAGCGCGACGGTACCTCTGAGCAGGCAATTGCGACTGTGCCCCGATACTTGGAAATGCCGCAATAGGCGATACCTCCTGTCGTCTCCAAATAGGGACCGTCCACCAGCTTGCCGGCTTGGCTGAGCTTGGCCCGCCACAATTGGCTTGAGGTCGAATCGGAATCGGACCCGGTCCAGACCACGTCGAAGCCGTCATCGCCGCCGACCAGCGCCGAGCTTACTGTGTAGGCATCCGGGTAGTCGGCAACGAACTCAGCGAGGTCGACGAACGACCACGCTGCCGCATTGCGGCTCGGATCTGCATTGACTCCGAACTTGAGCCGCTTGTTCTCCGCGAAGGCGAGCCCGAGCACCGGGCCAGACGCGGCCAACGCCGGACTCCTTCTAGCCGGGGGAGCCGATCGCATCTTTACGTGAAGTCCTTCTGGCAATTTCGGAAGTGATGCTGTCTCGAGATTCACGCTTGGGATCGCGCTCGCGCCGATGTCTCCGATCCCAGCACCGACGTTGGATGGGATCGCGTCAATGTTTGCGTCGATCTGAGCGCCGACTTCAACGCACGTCAAGCGTGGAGTACTACCGGCACAATGGGTGGCATCCTGACAAGAAGCCCCGCCGATCGGTATTACCGCGCCACCAGCGCCGGGGATTGTGATTCCTGTTTGTTGGATCTTGTTTTGGGATGCACCTTGGTTTGCGCCTCCCCGATTCGCGTTACCCTCGCCCGATTGCGATTCCGTGCTTCCGGACAATTGACTTTCATGCTCGATTGGTGCACACCCCGTCGCCAACACAAGAATCGCAGATCCTAATTGCCATTCACGCATTTTCATAGTTACCACCGCCTCCGCTGACGCGAATATACGCCGAAGCCGAGAGGCCGTGTACGGCGATTCTGTCCAATCGAAGTCCAAGTTCGCGCCGTACCTCGTCGCCCGCAACTCCGGGCCCCACAACAGCCGTTTGGTTTCGCCTATCCGTCGGCGATAGGTCGGGACCTTGATCTGTGCAGCATTGGAAGAGTTTTCTTTGGTCTGTCCATCGCGGCCACGGTTTGGGGCCGTTTGCGCGACGTGAAAGCCAAACAGAAGAATCACGAACACGCGCTGCGGAAAGCCAACTCACTTGGTCCGCCTCATCCCCGCAACGCCGGATGAGCGCGAGTTAGAACGGCTTTCAGCCGCGGCGAGCTCGACGCGAGGCAGTTCACGAAATAGGTGAGCCGCGAGCCGGCAGCGTAAGCCCGCAATGCGAGCCGGCAGCGTAAGCCACCTCTGACTATTTTTGTTCGCGAAATCCAGGGCGTCTGCTTGTGGGCCAGCTGTACGACCAGGTACCGTTCATCGGCGTCCGCGGTGCCAAGAGCGTGAACGGAAGAAAGATCCGAGTCCTCGGGAACTTCCTTCGGCGTGGCGCGAGAAAGGGTACAGAAGATGTTCGTGGCAAGCCCGCTTCCAGTCCTTGACTCGCTTTCCCAGAGTGGCGAACTCGCGGCTGAGCTCGTTGAGGCGTGCCGACACGGGGATCGACGGGCGTTAGGCGCTTTCGTGAGGTGCTACGAGCGTCGGGTATTTGCTTATCTCTCGCGCAGCCTGGGGAACGAGTATCCCATTGAGGATCTCGCTCAGGATGTCTTTGTGCGCGCGTATCCGGCGCTTGCGCGTTTTGATGTTGCAGGAGCCGCCAAGCTCTCGACTTGGCTTCTGACTATTGCCCATCGTGTGGCAGTCGATGCGAGGCGTCGCAGGCGAGAGGTGGGCACGGCGATCGGTTCCGAACAGTTCGCGAGCACGACACCATCGCCCGAGCAACAATTGGGACAAGAACAGCTTCGTGCGGCAATTGCGCGTGCGGTCGACGAGCTCCCTGAAGATCAACGAGACGTGTTCGTTTTGTCGGAGTTTCACGACCTCTCGACGACAGAAATTGCCCGCGTAGTAGGGGTTTTGGAAGCCACGGTCAAGACGCGACTGTTCCGAGCGCGCGCTCGCCTCCGGCTCGCCCTCGGCCCGCTCTATACGGTGGAACCATGAATCGCATTGACGAAAAACTTTGGCCCGCGATGGAGCCTCCGCCCGGATTCGCGGATGCGTTGGTCGAGCGCCTGTTGGTGAGCGACGCGCACACAAGAACGCGTTCCCGTAGCAGGTATCGTGTAATTGGCATTTTGCTTGCGGCAATATTCGTCTCGGGCGCTGCGTTTGGGATTAGCGCGGGGCTCAAGAGACGTAGCAGCGCCGGCACCGAGCGCGCTGTGCCGTTCGCGCCGATGCCGAGCGTCTCCAGGCATCTGCGCATTAACCAAGTTACGGTGCCAAGACACTCGAACGTCATCGTGTCTACTAAGGAGCGCGTACCATTGAAGTCAGCCCAGACAGTGGCAACAGCCGCGCCGCCAGCTGTGGCTCCTACGGCTCCGGTTGCGCCGCCCCGAGTTCCGGCATGTCAGTGTCAGCGTGGATTCGCTGACATGATTTGCGACTGTTACTGAATGAATATGAGTGTGAGTTAAGACCCATCCTCCATCGGGGGATGCCAGAGTGCCGTCATGCGCCAGAGTGCCGTCATGCGCCAGAATCACCGTGAGTGGGCGTAGTAAAGCGCCAGTGCGCCCAAGCCAAATCAGCCGGGGCGCGGTCCGATGAAGTGCTCGTCGATTCGCTGTAATCGCGTAACCAGAAGCATTGGTTTCGATACCGAGAAAGGGATAGCTATGTCATTCAAGAATCACATCCGGTTTACTCTTATTGTCCTGTTTGGTTTGTGCGTCGCGCAAACGGCGGTTGCCGAACCAACGACGCGAACCGAGGCCGGCGACAGCGGCGACTACTCGTATCGCTTCAGTGACGACGATCTGCTTGGTGACACGATTCGCGACGTCGGCGACATGTATCGTGGCAGGCCGAAATTCGCGCGCGTGATACTGCTGCGGCCACGCACGAGTCTCGTCCAAGAGTTGCTCAAGTCGGCGGAGGATCTATGAACCTAATGCGCGTTCACTTCGCGTTACTGTGTGTCCTATGGCTGGTGGGCGGCTGTGCCGAGCCCGCACAACTGGGAGGGCTAGGGGTGTTCAACCCAAACGGATTGGCAGGTCGAATGACCCTGGCTGGCAGGGTTAACGGAGCCGCTGTGGAGGGTAACTCCCGGGCGGAGTCGACTGAACACCGGAGCGCTCGCTCCACCTCGCAGCCCTCGGAGCATCAAGACCCAGCGAGCCGATGATGACTGCGCCGGTCAGCGGTGCCGTCCACAGAGACGCAACTCTGTGCGTCCACACTTCTGATTTGCTGGCGACGGAAGGTCTTCGGAGAGGCGCAAAATAGCGGCGTTCTAGTCTGACGGAAGCGTAGAGTTAACCTGTACGGTTTGCCTCATCGCGAACATCGGCAGCGCCGACCACCTTCACGACGCCAGAGGACGGCAATATCAGGCGCTTGGTGAACGCGATGAGGCCGCGATCGGCTGCAGCCACGTCTTGCTCCGCTCTCTGCAAGGCCGCTTCCCACGCGGCAGCGAAGCCCGGGGTATTCGCGAGAATCGATCGCACGGCGCGATCGTAGATCTGAAGATTCCTCTGTTCAGCGCGACCAGGCCGCTGCTGCCATGTTTGCACGGTGATACGCAAGTTCTCGTTCTGCGTGCGCAGCGTCTCGAGATCGGTCTTGAGCTTGTCCGCCCCCTCGTGAGAGATCTCCATTTGCGTGTGCAAATGGGATCGTAACCGGCCGATCTCGTGGTGTAGCTCGCGCCGTCTCCACCAACCATTGATGAGTACGGCGAGAGCGACACACAATCCAGCCGCAAAGCCATATCCAAGCATTTGGAGTTCGGAAGCAGTCATGGGCTACCTACCCGGTGGCGTACGCTGATCTCGAGCTAGATGCAAACGGCTGGAGAAGTTCCGGGTTGCTGCGCCGTTGCTAAGGACTCTACCACCGCGGCAGGGTAAAGGCGCCCACACTGCCGCTCGAGGTTGACGGGCCTTGCAGTCTGTGGGTCGCTTCTGGCAGGCGATTGCCGCCGGTGCGGGTAATGCTCCGCGAGCAGACGCGCCGAAGCACCGAAGCACCGAAGCACGCCAGTGGTCCGCGTGGGGAGATTACAGTCAGCGGGGGCTGGGACGTGAGTGACGCTCGGCTACTTGGTGGTGTGGCAAGAAGCCTGGCCATTCATTGCTGCGATTGGAGTAACGCAACCACGACGTCTGCAAGCTGCTCCGCGAGAGCATCGTCGAGTGGCTGGTGCCCGACCAGGAGTCGGTACCAAAGCGATCCGTACACTATGTCAACGATGGGATACGTGTCGGTCGGACGCGAGTCGTAGCGTCGCAACAACGTGGTGAGCGCTTCTTGGCGGCTTCGGATGAATTGCTCGCGAAATCGAGTGCGAAACTCGGGGTTCTTTTGTGCCTCGACCATGAGGCAGCGTAGTAGGGAGCCGGTCCGTTGAGTGACGACCAGGAAGGTCCCACTCAAGAATGCTTTCAGATCGCCCCGCATGCTGCCCGTCTCGGGCAGAGGACACTGCTCGCCAGCTTCCTCGATCAGAGCCTCGAGAGCCACCTCGGCGACGCTGGGCCACCACCGATAAATCGTCTGCTTGCCGACGCCAGCCTGCCGAGCGATGCCTTCCATCGTCATCCCGCACAGGCTGCCGTGCTTCAGTTGCTCACGGACTGCGTCAAGCACCGAGCGTCGAGCGCGCTCATCGCGTGGGCGCCCAAGTTTTTTTTCGCTTGCCGTTTCGAGACGCATCGTCTAGTAATCTTCCGTTACGGACCGTTCCGTAATCAATTTAGGGCGACAA
>JBLNFG010000798.1:0-15884 GCA_050263495.1 Myxococcales bacterium
TCTACTATCGCCTGAACGTTATCCCGATCCGGCTACCGCCGCTGCGCGAACGGATCGAAGACATTCCACTGCTGGCCGCGCACTTCCTCCAGAAGTTCAACACCCGCCTCAACAAGTCTCTGCGTGGCATCTCGGAGGAAGCCGAAGCCGTTTTGATGGGCTATCCCTGGCACGGCAATATTCGCGAACTCGAGAACGTCATCGAACGTGCCGTTCTATTCGCAGATGGTGCCAGAATCGAGATCAGCGATATTCCGATGGAGGTGCGTGAGCGATTCAGCACGCCGCGGCCGCGCTCCTCGATGCCCCCGGCGGCCGGCACTGACGATGCCACGACCTCAGAGGGCCTGAAGGAGCGGGTGAAGGCGGCGATGACGCGGCTAGAAAAAGAACTGATCCAGCGTGCTTTGGATCAGACGTCGGGAAATGTGACGCATGCTGCCCGCTTGCTGAAGATCTCGCGTAAGGGTCTCCAACTCAAAATGAAGGAGCTCGGCTTGCGCGAACGCGAGGATCGGGCTGATTTGTGAGCGCTGGTTGCTGGGCATCACCGTCCCTCTGGGCGCCGGCGATGCTCGGCATGTGCGTCGCATGTTCTAAGGGTACCGCGGAACCAACCGGTGCGGCGTCGAGTGCTGCGGGGTCGGCAAGCCTTGCTCCGCTCTCGAGCTGGACCTCCAGTGAACCAGAGCCACGCCGCGGGATGGCCTACATATCGGCTGGTCCGCTCGTTGCGGGCAGTCCCCCGACGAGCTTGCCTCGCCGTCCAGATCGTGAGCTGCCAGGAGAGCAGGTCATGATGAAGGGCTTCTACATCGATAAGTTCGCCTACCCGAACGAGGAAGGGGCCATTCCGCTCACCAACGTAACTCAAGCTGAAGCCATTCGGCTGTGTGAAAAAGCCGGAAAGCGTCTCTGTTCAGAACTCGAGTGGGAACGTGCATGCAAAGGCCCGTCGAATCACGTTCATGCGTGGGGCGATCGTTACCGCGCCGATGCGTGCCAGCTGGGTGCGATGATTCAACCGCGACCTTCAGGAATGAAGGTGGGGTGTCGAAGCAGCTATGGTGTCTACGATCTCCATGGCGGTGTTTACGAATGGACTTCGAGTACGTACCGCCGGGGCGGTAGCGACGGCAAGGTAACGCTTCGGGGTGGTAATGGGATCGCTGGCGAGTTGGTAGGACGATGTGCCAACGCCGAATCGGCGGACCCCAATGCTCGTTCTCATGAGATCGGCTTCCGTTGTTGCGCCGGACCAACCAACACAGCTGAGGTGGTCATTGCGGGTGGCCGCGGTGAGGCATTGGAGAGAATCGAGCGCGTCGACGACGGGCAGTTTCGGCGAATTCTGGGGCAATCGCACAGCGAGGAGCTGCCTGACGGGGCGCTCAAGAAACTGCGCTTGCACCGTGCGTTTGTCTGGCGACCGATCAACAACGAGCACCTGCTGGTGTTCACAGCATGCAGCGAGGGACCGATGCCCTTGCGCTGTGGCTTGCTCGTCGGGCGAGACTTACCTGGCCAGCCGACGGCACTCGCTTGGGCATCGACCGGTTTCGTACTTTCCTCGATTCATATGGACGAACACAGCGACAATCTTTGGCTATTGGGGCTCGACGCTCAAGGCCGATTCAAGCGTCTAGTTCGATATCAAGCCGGGCTGGTCTTGGTCGGCGCGAAGGAGCGCCAGATTCCCACCAGCCGAAGCAAGACTAAGAAGAAGCGGACGCCTCGCTGAATCGCGGACGTAATGTGAGTTCAAGCAGGAAAGCACGACGGGATCCCAAACAGGAATGGCCATGCTGGCACGTCGACGTGGACCGTACTTACCAGCGCAATTCGTTCGTTGCGCAGCCGAGGTTCGTTACTCTGATGGAGTGTGGAAGAGGTGCAGTAGATCCACGACGGTCATCCTAGCAGCCGTGAGTCTCAACTCGGCGTGCCAGGGCGTCTCCCCTGAACCGCATCGCCAGTCTGCGCGGCGTGCTTCTTCGTATGCCGTGGTTGCGAGCGCAAAGCCCGAGCCCGCCAAGGAGCAAGCGATGGATGCAGGCTCGAGCGAGTCACCCAGAGCACGCTTCGCGCCGAGCCCGGAAACACTGGACCAGATTGCGAAGATTCGTGGGTCAAAATGGCAATTGTTTGCTCAGTCCTACCCCACATCACGACTCGCCTTCTTTGCTCGGAGCCTCGCATTCGTCAGCAACAACGCGATCCAGGCCGTGCCTGTACTGGCTGAGCACGGCAACAATCCTTGCCGTTCGAACCAGCTGTCGGTTGACGCTCCGAGAGAGATCGTCACCCTTGCCGACCAAACGCTGCTGGTGCTTGGAAAATCGACTAGCTTCGTGCTGGACTCGAATTGCAAGACCACGCGCGTCCTGCCGCGTGTCAGCTATCTGCCCGGCTATCACTTGCTCCCCGATCCTCGGTGGGCGAATGCGTTTTCCTTGTTCGATCCTCCGAGTGGTCGCTTTCTCCAGTTTCGGTGGGAGCCGAGTGACACGGCTCCTAGGTCCGTTTTTCTTCCGACAGCGGAGGTCGAGGATTTTAGCTTTCGAAATGGCATTTGCGGTTTAATGCGGGATGGTTCGTTCGCCTGCGTTCAGGATCAGCGACTAGTTGCAGGCTGGCCTGGACACCGAGCGCGCACGGTTGGCAGCATCGAGCAAGGCGCTCCCGTGGTGCGGGTGTTATCGGCAGAACGCGTCGATCATGTGCGTGTGCTGCGAGAGAACGCTGCACTCGAGGAATACTGGTTGGTTCCCGGTGCCCCGAAGACCTTGAGCTTCCCTCTGCCTAACATCCCCTTCGATGTCGCGGTTGGACCTTCGTATCTGGCAATCCTACAACTGAGTCCATCATCCGAACGCCACTCGACGGATAGCACGCTGGTGGTGATGGAAGCAGATGGCAGGCTACGCTGGTCGGTGCCGCGAGAGCGCATCCCACAGAACCTGAGTGAGCGCGAGTGGGTTCACCAGTACTTCGACTGTACCAACATCGCGGCCCATCCGGTGCGTCCGTTTCTGGCCGTCAGTACGTGTGACCGCGTTGATGTCTACGATTCCAGGACGGGCCAAGTGGTGCAGCGCATTGAACGCTCAGCACCGGGGACTGGAGTTGCTGCAGAGGCGACGCCGTTCTAGGTTCGCACAATGGGCTGGGGGAGGCCAAGTTTCCGTCCTCGACGACGCTTATATGGCCCGGTTGCCACAACTCGGGGCAAGGTCACGGCCACTGAACGCGGATAAACGATGGCAACCCCAGCAAGATTCAGCGACGCCACGGAACTCTCCCTGATCCATCGACAGGCAGAGGAGCTGGCACGCCAACACGGGGAGACCCTTTCGACGCGACACCTCGTAGCGGCAATTGCCTGCGGAAAAGGACCAGTCCAG
Source organism: Myxococcales bacterium (assembly GCA_050263495.1). Lineage (GTDB taxonomy): Bacteria > Myxococcota_A > Polyangia > Polyangiales > Polyangiaceae > FEN-1139. The sequence goes on from JBLNFG010000798.1 coordinate 3,405, forward strand.
GAGCTCCTAAGGGCACGACAGTTGACATCAGAGCAGATCCTCGCTGCGGGTGAGAAACCAGCTGAGCCGAAGTCCTGCTCCGTCGAGCGCATGCTCACGCGCGCGGTCGAATTGGCGCGCAAGATTGGGATTTCGGAGCCTAGTTCAGCCCACGTTCTGATCGTGGTGCTGTCCGATAATGCGAGCTCCGGACGGCGTGCACTCGATCGACTCAAGATCGACACGGCCCGGTTGCGTAGTCAGGCTTGGAACGTGGGCATGGGCAGGCTCCACCGAGCAACGAACTCAGCCCCAACCGCGATGCAACCATTACAGCGCACCGCCAACGGTTCGAGCCCTGCCCCGAAGGAGCAGACTAAGCAGCTGACAGGAACGACCATTCCCCTCTTTCCGCCAAGTCTGAAAGAGCCCCAGCTCGCGCGTAAAACACCTAGAAGCCGCGCGCAGTCCCTGCCGATCTTGCCAGAACGCGGTGCATCCCGGCCTGCGCCAACCCCCTCGGTTCCTCCGAGCAGTCAACCACCGCTCAATGGCGCGGAGGACTCGACTGCCCTGCTGGCGGAAGAGCCAGCCATCTCGCTACAGGTACAAACTGGAGCGCTCAACGAGCGTGGTTCTTCGAAAAAGCGACAACGGGCGCACGAACGCTACGAACTCGATCCGAAGCGCTTTCCTGTTCTCAGTCACGTGGGCAGAAACCTGACGCTCGAGGCCGCGCAACGCCGCCTGGACGAAGTCACAGGACGTGATCACGAGATGGATCAGACGCTCGACGTACTAGCCAAACGACAGGGCAATAGTCCCTGCTTGGTGGGACGCTCGGGTGTAGGAAAAACCAGCATCGTACGCGGACTAGCGTTGCGCATAGCTCAACACGAAGCCCTGCCCTCATTGGACGACCGCATTGTCATCGAAATCCCGGTAAGTGAGCTCTTGGCGGGAACTGGCGTGCGCGGGGCGTTAGCCCAACGACTCGTGTCACTTCGGCAAGAAGTGAAGCAGGCGGCAGGCCGTGTGGTGGTGTTCTTCGACGAGATCCAGTTGCTCTTTTCCGGCGACGCCGCCGACGAGGGTGCGGGAGAGCTCAAGCTTGCGCTCTCACGCGGCGAGTTTCCCTGTATCGGCGCCACAACAGCGGAAGACTACCGTCGAAGTATCGAGAATGACCCCGCCTTGGCGCGACGCTTCACGGCGATCGAGGTCGAGGAACCCACTCCTGAGGACGCCTATTTGGTCCTTTCATCCAACGCGAAGAAGCTCGCGTTGCATCATGGCGTGCGTTACGACGAAGAGGCGCTGGCGCTTGGGATTAGTTGGAGCGTGCGCTACCTTCCCGGTCGTTCGTTGCCCGAGAAAGCCATCTCAATCGCCGATTTGGCAGGTGCCCGAGCTCGCCGTCGCGGCCAGAGCCGCATCACGCCCAAGCAGATTGCGGAAATCGTCGCGGATATGGCGGACATTCCCGTGGAACGATTGCTGGAGACCGACGGCGAACGCATGCTCGCGCTCGAACGCCTGGTTGGCGAGCGCGTCGTCGGTCATGAGGCGGCCATTCAAAGGATATGCAGCGTGCTGCGCCGTAATGCCGCGGGGCTAGGCGCGGAACGTCCGATTGGAACCTTCCTTTTACTCGGGCCCACGGGCGTCGGGAAGACAGAAACGGCAAAGGCGCTCGCACGCGCGCTGTTTCATTCCGAGACTGCAATGACGCGACTCGATATGGCGGAATACTCCGAGGCACACGCCGTCGCCAAGTTGATTGGCGCTCCCCCCGGGTACATCGGCCACGATGCGGGCGGTCAGCTTACTGAGGCCGTCCGCAAGCGGCCCTATCAAGTCGTACTTTTGGACGAAATTGAGAAAGCACACCAAGACGTTCTGCAGGCGTTTCTGGGCGTATTCGACGAGGGACGACTAACGGATAGCCGCGGCAGAACCGTGGACTTCCGCAACACTATTATCTTGATGACGTCGAACCTGGGAGCGGAGCATACGCGAGCAAAACCCAAGCGTCGGGTAGGCTTTGCTGGCAGTGACGTGCCAGAAGAGAGCCACATCAATGAAGCAGTCATTGCTGCTGCGCGTGCGCACCTGAGTCCCGAGCTATATAACCGGATTGATGAGTGCCTGGTCTTCTCGGCTCTCTCGCGCGGTGAGGTAACGGAGATTGCTCGAAGACTGCTCGGTGGCCTTGCGTGCTCGCTCGCGGCCCGCGGCATTGAATTACGCGTGGCGGATGCGACGCTCGATCACTTGGTGGAACAAGGTGGTTTCGATGTCTGTCTCGGCGCGCGACCAATGAAGCGAACAATCGCGCGTTTGCTCGAAGCACCACTCGCCGAACGGCTGCTCGCCGGCAAGATACAACGCGGATCGAGCGTATCCGTCGAGCTCGACGACGCAGGAACACTCCGCTTCGCTGTGACAACAGGATCGCAGTACCACGGTGAGATCGCACCTAACTGCCCGTAGAGCAGCCGGTGTTGTTCCGTGGCAGAGCAGGTGTTGTTCCGGAGCACTGCAAGGCGCTCTAGCGCTTCCTTGGTCGTGGCTTATCGAGTTTGCTTTCCGGGTGCGTCGCGTACACGCGGTCCGGTGCCCCGGGCCTTGATGCCAACACAGTTCGTCGCACCATCTCTTGATACGCAGTGCGAAGTGAGTCGGCCATCAACAGCATGGTCCGCAACAGCGGTGAAGTTGAGGACCACGCCAGCACCAGCGTTCGGTGTGATGATTCCCCTTCAATCCGCCGTACCGACAATTCCCGAGTTCTGTTCTCGACAGCAACAGCAAGGCGCGGCAGGAGCGTGACCCCAAGCCCGGCGGCGGCCATCTGTACGAGCGTTGGCAGACTAGTCGAACGAAAATCCGACTCAATGCCACCGGATTGTGCACAATAGGCGAGCACTTGATCGCGGAAGCAGTGACCGTCCTCTAAGATCAGGACAGACTCCTTGGCGAGCTCTTCTGCGTGAACCACGCGACTTGCTGCAGCGAATCGATGGCGCCGGGAAACCGCCACTACGAACGGATCTTCCCCCAGCGACTCGAAGCGGAGACCTCGGAGGTCAGACTCCTTCGCAGCGATGATTGCGTCTAGCTCGCGATGCTCGATGCGCGTCAACAGAGCGGGGGTTTTCTCTTCTGACCAAACGATCGTCATGCGCGGAAAGCGCTTGCGCAGAGCTGGCGCGACCTCGGGCAGAAGATAGGGGCCAATCGTTGGAATAACGCCGATCCGAACCCTACCCTGTTCGGGATCGACGAGCGCGCGTGATTGCTCGAAAAGCAGGTCAGCAGATGTCAGTACCGACCGAGCCCGTTCAATGAACGAAGTGCCCGGAGCGGTAATGTGGATCTGCCGCGGCTTGCGTTCAAACAGTGAAAACCCAATCGAGGCTTCCGCTTGGGCAACCTGCGCCGAAAGCGATGGCTGCGCAACGCGACAGGCATGGGCGGCTTCCCTGAAACTCCGATGCTCTGCCACCGCGACGATGTACTGAAGCTGGCGGAGAGTAACTGAGTGGGGATAGAACTGCATGGCGGCGGGATGCTAACACGCGGAGGCTTGCGATTGCGGCTTGGAAATGGGGCACTTGCGCTGGTCGTTAGCCAATGCCTATCAGTCCGATAGTAACGAAATATTCGCCAAACGCAGCCCTCTGTCACAGGTTAGGAGGGAACCAAGGAGCTGATAATGCCGCATCAAATACCTGCAATTGACATCGGCATCGCCGATTCTGATCGGAAGATAATAGCCGAAGGATTGTCGCGCGTCCTAGCCGACACCTATACACTGTACTTGAAAACACACAACTTTCACTGGAACGTTACCGGGCCAATGTTCCAGACACTCCACCTGATGTTCGAGACCCACTACAACGAGCTCGCGTTGGCTGTTGATGGCATCGCAGAGCGAATCCGCTCACTAGGCCACACCGCTCCGGGAAGCTACCATGCGTTTGCTAGCCTCTCGTCGATTGCCGAAGCGGAGACCACTCCCAATGCGACCGAAATGATCCGCCAGCTCGTGGAGGGTCACCAGACGGTCGCGCGCACTGCGCGCTCCACTTTTGCGTTGGCCGAGAGGGCAGCGGATCAGTCGACCATGGATCTCCTAACCCAGCGACTGCAGGTACATGAGAAGACCGCGTGGATGCTGCGCGCACTTCTAGAGTAAGTAGTCCATTGACTTCGTCCCCGTGTTTTCTGAGTATACGAGCTCGGACCTTCGAAAGACTCGATTCACGGGGACGCATTTCCACCGCGCCGAGCAGCTCTAGCCGAAGAACGCCCGCTACCCTTGATCGAATGAGCCGAATCGCATGGTCGGAGGTTGAGTAAGAAAGCAAAGCGCGAGCCGTCCCCTTGCCATCAAGTACTGGCGGCCCCAATCATGGGGTACGCAGACCAACACGAATCCGCGAGGGAACCAAATGGCTAATATTGCAGTGATCTACTATTCAGCTACTGGAACGAATCACGCGCTGGCGCAGGCAGTGGGGAAAGGTGCAACCGCCGCTGGCGCTGCTGTACGTATACACCCCGTTGCAGAAACCGTTCCGCCCGACGTAGCAGCAAAGAATCCTCGCTGGAAAGCGTTCCTCGAAGAGACCAAGGACAGCCCTAGAGCGACGCTCGACGATTTGGAGTGGGCAGATGGCGTCGTGTTCGGCTCACCCACGCGATTTGGTAACGTCGCCGCGCAGCTTAAGGCGTTCATCGACTCAGCGGGCGGCTTGTGGTTCCAAGGCAAGCTCGCCAACAAAGTGTATGCAGGCTTTACCTCCGCTCAGAACAAGCATGGCGGATGTGAATCGACACTACTCGCCCTCTACAACAGCATCTATCACTTTGGTGGAATCATAGCGACACCGGGCTACACGGATCAGGCGGTGTTCGGCGCGGGAGGCAATCCGTATGGGCCGTGCTTTGCAACTGGGCCGAACGGTGATCTTCCCGACGCAGCAGCCCTGGCTCATGCCGAATATTTGGGCAAGCGCGTGACAGATATCGCCGGTAAGGTGCGGGGCGCTAAGTGATCCGGGGCGCTCACCAATGATCCTACCTTGACGCAAGAGCGCCCATTGGCGCTCGTGCGAAAGAAGTAACACAGTGTTACCAGACCGTCACCACCACCCTGACGCGCCCTACAACTCAGAGAAGAGCTGCTCTCTTCAACCAGGGTTCGTGGTTCCTGAGCGACCAAGCTCCACTTTCATATTGCGCGCTAGGCGACAACGTTTGCCACCCAAGTCGATACCAAGCGCATCGAGGCCCAGCGCATTTGCGACCGCTAGCACAGTCCCCTGGCCACAGAAAGGGTCGACGACGCGCCGGCACGGCGTCTCATCCAGCAGAAATTGACACGCGACGCGGCAAGCTTCCACGCCCATAGCGCGGCTCCATGGCATGTACCCTGCGTCGGGTAATACATCTGGGCCCGGTCGGATGGGGAGCCCTCGCGGGTGGCGCGTCAAACACAGCATGTGCGAGTAGCTAGGTCGTCCCACCGCCACTACTCCGGCAGGACGGCGACACACGATCTTGTGCCAAAGGAGAGTGGCGCCTTCGAGTTCACCAGCGCGATTAACCAGGTACGACTTGTCGACCCAGTGAGCCCCGCGGCGAATGTCGCTCTGAAAAAAAACGCCGACACCCTGTTCAGGAATCCAGCTCAAAATCAGCCGCACCGTGGCGATGAACCATTCGCGCCAAGAACTGAGGTCCTGGCCCGTCATTTCCGAAACGTCGGGAAGCGACGTGACCACAGCGTCCAGCTCGGTTGCTTGGTGAGTTTGGAGCCACCCCACAGCCTCGGCCTGAATTACCTCACGCCGCGGAACCGCTACACTCGTCGGTTCGTGCGCTCGCTCATAGCGCGCGGCGCCATCAAGCGACTGCGCAAGGCTCGCGTCGGGAAGACCTGGTACGCGCGACACGTCACCCAACCTTGGGCGGCGCCTCGAGCGCTCGACGGTAGCGCTCACGCCGGGAAGCATCACGCAGGATCTCGTACGCCTCATCGAGCACCTCGAGAATCAGGTCGACGTCATCGCGCAGATCAGCCGTGCTCGCGGTGAGGAGTCGACTCGGATCGAACTCGCGGCGTAGCTCCAAGTATGCGTGCCGAACTTCGTAGCCGGTGGCTTCGCGGCGGACTCCAAGGAAGGCAAAGTAGTCGCCCTCGTCAACCAAGCTACGGCGAATCGCCACTCGACTGCGAACTGCAGCGTCGTCCAGTCCGTCTCTCGCTAACGATTGCTGCTCGTCGTGAGTCGACGTCGAGCTGGGCGCCATTGTCTCGAGTACCCCCAACTCTACCAGGGCATACAGTGCCGAAGCGAAATCGGGACTCGAGACTTGCCCTAGCATTTCCTCGAGAGGGAGCCCTGAGGCTCGCTCGACTAGCTGAGACGCGGTGATTGGCAGAGCACACTCGCTCAAGAGGCGCGACGTCCCGCCGCGAGTAATCCGAACCCGCAGCCCACCGAGTGCCGCGATTGCCACTTCGGGAGAGATGACACGTCGTACGACTTCGATCAGAATTTCCGCTCCCGTAGCGCCGGCAAATACGGCAGGCTCGGCCGAAAGCCGCGGCGGAAGATCGGTCTCAAGACCCGCCGCACCCTGCTGCAGCAGCAGGGCGCGCCCTAACAACCATTCAGCGTGCGCTCGCAGCACCGGCCAGAGCTCGTCTTGACGGAGATAGCCGTGAGCAATGAGGGCAGCACCGGCGTGTCGTCCAAACTGAGGTAGTTTGCGCGCAAGGCGCGCCGCATCTGCGTCGAGGTCGCCTCGCTGAATCAGGAAGGCGATCAACGACTCGCCCTCGATCCCGGAGGCGACCATCACGAAGTCGCCTTCTCGCATTACGATTCGACGAATGCCAGAGTCATCCTCGAGTGCAAGCGCTCCGGAGTATCGGCAACGGACGCAGCGCGACAGAGCACGCACCACATCACCTGGGCCAAGTGCAGGCGGAATCTCGATTCCTTGCCGCTGTCCGTCCGTCGCGTCGTGGGCTGAGCGTGGCGGCGACGTGTCACGCTCAGCAGCTGGTGTCTCGCGAGGACTCTTGCCGGCGGGAGCAGGCAATTCGCGACCACCGGCGTGCTCGCGCTGGACTGGCTCGCGAGACACCGTAGGAAGCGCTCGCGAAGAAGAACCTATCGGCTGCTGAGAGCCCCGAACGGCAGCCGTCGGCGGCGGCTCAATGCTCTGGTACGGTTCGCGCTCCAACGCCGCTGCTAGGTCGTCGAACGACTCGGCAGGTTGACGAGGCTCCGGACCGGACATGCGCGCTGCATGGGGCGGTGTGGTCGACGTGGTTTCTCTAACTCTGTGGCGTTCGTCGAGATTGCCAGTCTCGTCATTGCCAGTTTCAATATCGGCACGTGCGATGTTGGGGCGCGCGCTAGCGGGCTCAAGCTCGGGACTTGTCCCCGGGGCCACGCTGTCAGCCTCATTGCGACGGCGCCAAGCGGCATCGTGGCGGGACGATGAGGGCAAGCGATCGGATAACGCGTCCAGCAAGTCACCCGTCGGGGCAGCTTGGGGAGACGAGGCTCCCTGAGCCGTGGCGTTGGTCTGGGTGTGGTGAGTATGGTGAGTCTTGATTGAAGGCGGTACGGGGGTAAGAACTGGGCTTGCGTAGAATTCGCTGGAGTTCTCGCTTCCCGCGCTTGTGCCTGCCCGTGCGCGCCCCACGAGGCGCCCTGCTGGCGTTTCTTCGTCTAGCGCCGAGGTGCTGGCTGATGGGCGAGAAAAGACTGGATTGCTTGCTAGTGCCGTGTGGTGATCGGGTGCTCGAGCCGACGTCCGCTCACGATTACGAGCCATTGGATGGCTGGTTTCGTCCTCTTCGTCGAGATCCACCGGATCGTCCAACGCCGCCAAAACATCAGGCGGCAGAATTGCGTCGAGCTCTTGCTCTGGTGAAAGTCGCGTGGCAGACGCCGCAATCGGTTGGAGCGAGGTGGTGCCGTTAGCGAGCCTGCGGTCGGCATCATGCAGGAGCTGCTCTAGCTCCTCACTCATTCGAGCGACGGATACGCTCTGCACGGCAGGATCCGAGACACTAATCTCAGAGGGGGGGATCAGGCTTGGCTGCCTTGGCGCCGACGGCTCTGCCGGCTCCCCTGCCCCGAGCATGGAATCTGGACGACGCGACGCATTGGGTGCACTCGTTCGGGAACGGCGCGGCGGTGGGGTGGGGACTCGACTGGGAATCGGTGATCCCGACCCGACCCGCGGCAATGAGGTCATCGATCTCATGCCTGGTCGCACCGATGGATCGACTTGACCAATTACTTCCTCGACCCGTTGCAGAACGCTGTACACGTCGATTGGTCGCGCGAACACGCGGTTTTCGACGTCTGCAACGACGGAGCGAAGCGCGTCTATGGTTCGAGGTTCGAGTCCAAGCAGGAACAGTTCGACAGACTTGCCCCATTGACCTTGGCGCATCTTGATCACGGATTCGGCCGCGTGCGGTACCTGACCATCGCAAATCACCAAACGCGGCTTCTGTGCCTCGACCCTTCCCGGCAGCAACATGAGCGGAACGTCTCGCACCTTGAAACCACGAACACGCAACGACGCGATCAGCCGCTCGGCTTCTGTAGAGGTATCACTGACAAGCACCAACCATTCGCCGGAGGCGCGACTGGAAGAGGGTTCGGCGTCTAGTGATCCCACGGGAGATTCCGGAGCTTACTCTACTTCTCTGGTTCGACGTGACGCCGCGCACACCACGCTGCCGCAGCGATCCAGAGTCGAGCGCCAACCCTGGGCCAATAGTGGGCGGTGATAATGAAGCCGGCAAGAAACGTCACGACGAAGGCCTCTCCGGCCGTTAGCCCGATTGCAGTCAACACAGTTGCCGTCATCTAGTACAACGCTGCGGCGGGATCGATGGGCTAAATCAGGGTCAGTTCAACATAGCGAGCTTCGCCGTGCGGCGAGTGGCCGAGAGAGCACAGTACAGGTGCGACTGGCCATGCAGCGGATCGCCAGCCCCCGCCGGTTGCTGACTGAGTGCTCCAGCAGCGGATAAGTTCGGCGCCACCAGTTGCTTTGGTGACCCCAAAGAGTCAGGCTGCGGCCAGTGCTGTTCCAAACCGACTGCGTCCTTGGGATCGGATCCAACCTTGGTGACAGGGAGCACACTTTCGCGTGGGCGCTCGAGGGCCTTCAGCGCCTGGGCCAAGTCGTCGCGATTTCGAACGTCTACGAGAATCCAGCCGTCGGCGGACCACCTCAGCCAGACTATCTCAACGCCGCAATCCGCCTGAAGACGGGTCTCACACCGCTGGCGCTCTTGGAGGCGACCCAGCGCCTCGAGCTCATTGCCGGGCGAGAACGGTCCATCCATTGGGGACCTCGCACCCTTGATCTCGATCTTCTGTGGATCCCGGGCACCAACGTGAACACGCCAGCGCTGCAAGTGCCTCATCCGCGGCTGCTTGAGCGAGCGTTCGCGCTGCTGCCGCTGATCGAAGTGGCGCCTGCCTCGAGTGAGCCAGTGACGGGCATTGGCTACGCGTCCGCGCTAGAGTCCCGCCGGACGGACGAGCTACGTCTTCATTCGATTGCCCTGACGCATCCATGGCGTTGGCAGCGTCTTAGGGGCCGAACTCGGCAGCACGGAGCGGTCCTGGAATTGCCCAATCACACCGGACGCTAGCGATGGCTGAGGGGCGGGCGCGCACCGTGATCACCCAATACGCCCGCGTTTTTGTTGTTGAGACGCAGACCCACCAGTGCGACCTTGCCCCTCATCGCCCCCGTTCGCGAGCCGAGCCACGTAGTTTTCGGTGCGTGCCATTGCCGAATGCGCGATATTCCGAGAGTACTTCGCGCGATTTGCGCCTCATGCCGCAGGCGAGGAGCGATAGCTGGAACACGTGGAGGCTGATCGCTGGTTCTTCGTAGACGATAAGGGACGACCGAGTTCCATCGACGAGGCCGGACTGCGCAACGGACTCATGCTCAACAACATCGCCGCACATACTTTGGTGTGGCGACCGAGCTGGAAAGAGTGGTTGCGCGCCGATCAAGTTCGAGTGTTGCGGAAGGCATTGGGCCGCCGGGCGCGGGACTTCAAGGACCCAATCTTGGATACGCGTCAACAGACGCCCCCGCCAATACCGGAATCGGACGGCGAGGATGATTGGTCTCCGCGGAGAAGCACGCCAGTACTACCGCCCAACGATCATCCTAAAGCTCTCGTCCGTAGGCCCGCACAGCCCACTATTACCGACTTGACCGCTCCAGTGAGCACTGGCACGGGGGGCACGCTTCGACCACCTGGAGCCGTTCCACCTCCGCCGCGCGGAGTTCCGCGTGCCTTGCTGGGAGATAGCTAGGCCGTTGACGGAGCCGCAGAGCTCGTCGAGCCGCCCAGCAACGTCTCACATCACCCGCCATCGATCTCGAACATCCCTGGCCGATCCAGCACACCAGTCGCTCGCCCCTCCACGAAGCAGGCAACAGACGGCACGCTTGAACCCAGCGTCGACCTTCCGCCAGAGGAGCTTTCCGCTCCGGATCACCCATCACACGCTGAAGCGGTCGCGTACGATCCGGACAGCATCGAAACGCGACAGGCAGTGCTTGATCTACGCCCGCTCCGCGCGCCCGAGACATCCTCGAGACGACGCCGCGCAATCGGACTGGTGCTTGCTTTTGCCGCGCTCACGGCCTCCACTGGGTTCTGGCTCACGTTGCGACACCCGTCGCGCGCCACCACGGTGCCACGACCTTCGACGCAGCCTGCGCCCAGCAGCACCGTGACGGTTGCAGGTTGTGTCCCTTCGCGCCCCGCACAAAGGATTGCACCGTCGTTGCTCATGTCGATTGCTCCTATCGCCGCTGAAGCAACCACCACAGGCAAGATGCTGGTTGGGTTTGCAGAAAACGCGACGACCGCCGTCGGGATCTCCGTGGATCCGAACGACCTCGACCTTAGCATCCCCTTCCGCGAAGAGAATGAGTCGCGCGTGGTTAGCGTGACGCCGCTCGGAAGCTACGGCCTGCCGCAATTCTTTGCGAGCCGAGAGAGTCTGCCGCTGAGAAAAGGTCGTCTCGTGGACGCCAGTCGAGATTTCCTGTTTGGCCTTTCCGATACAGGCTTCTCACGACAGATCGAGGGCGGTGAGGTTGACCCGATCTGGGCCGTCGACGCAAAAGCCAATGTCACCGATCCACGCATTTCTTCGATCTCTGGCCTGGCGCACGCAATTACGTTTCGTCGAGGTGGGCAAACTGGGACAATTATGCTGGGTTGGTTGACGGAGTCCGGGCAGAGCTTGGCCGGCCCGTACCAGCTCCAGTCCGAGGTCGAGTTCGTGGGTACGCCAACTTTAGCGACGAGCAGCGACTCCGCGTTGGTGGCCTTTGCTGGGCGCGCCACCGAAAGCGCTCCGTGGTCACTTTTCCTCAGCGAAGCAAAGGTCGGGCATCCGCCTACCCCCGCCAAACCGATCGCGCAGCCCACGGGCGGCCCCGGCGGTGACTCCATTTCTCCTGCGCTGATCTCGATTCCAGAACATCGATGGCTGCTTCAGTGGTCGGAGGGTTCCCAAGGGCAACGACAAGTGCGCATACAAACCCTCGATTCCAATACCAACCCCACCGCTGTTCCGCACACCGTTTCTCCGTTAGGGAGCAACTCGGGACAGGGACTCCTTTGGTCTTCGGGGCGGACTGCCGTATCACTTTTCGTGGTCAGCGTTGGCAGAAGTGCTGAACTCTGGGCCACTCCACTCACGTGTCCAGAATGAAACTGTCTTTCCCGTTGCTCCCGTATCGCCTGCTCGCACTCGCAATTTTGTCTCTCACCTGCAGCCAGTGCGTACGCAAGGATCCAGCCCCCGTTCCTGCCACAAGTCGGGTCCAAGAGGGGCAATTGTATCAATCTGGCCATAGCGAATTCGACGGGTTGTTTCGAGAGTTGCACGGCTTGCAGCAAACGCTGTTCGGGGCATCCGAGGAAGAAAGGCAGTATCGCCGTGCCCTAGCGGGTGCTCTGAAATTAGAAGATGGTGCAACGCGGCAAGCGCTGGCCGACAGCGTGCAGAAGCTTGCCTCTTCTCTCGACCCGAAGAAGATCCGAGTTCGGCTCGACGTCGAGGGAATCGACGCCGATGATGAGGCCGACACCATGGCCCAGGCAAAAGTGGTCGGGGCTCTCGACGAAGAAGCACAGGAGTTCATTGAAGCGACGGCGCTGGCGGCGCGCAACGAACTGAAGTTCGCGGCGCGCTTGCGTCGTGCGCAAAAACGCTTGGAGCATTTAGCGCACCACGCCGCTGCGCTCGATCCCTGGGTAGACACCACCTTTGGCGGTCAAGGCCAAGCAAAGGTCGTCGAGGTGCGCCGCAATCTCGAGGATGCGCGCAGGCAATTCCCCCTACTGACGGTACGAGCCGCGGAACTCTCTGACGAAGCACGTCGCACGGTGCAAAGGCTCACCCT
>JBLNFG010000799.1:0-2568 GCA_050263495.1 Myxococcales bacterium
TGGGCAACTCCGTTACGAATGGGAGCACCTCAAGCGCAAGCTGGCGCTTCGAGATCCCGACTGGCTTGCACAGCTGCGAAGCCGCCCATCTCCGCACCCCTGCTTTCGCGTCGTGCCTGGGCCAATCGAGGCGTTCGAGCGGCCAAAACTGTGAGCTACGTCCCGTATCGCGCGTGCGTCCCGTATCGCGTGTACGTCCCGCATCGCGCGTGCTTCATTGCAGCGGAACGTACTTCAGATTCGAACTGGCACCGTCCGCATTTTCACCGTCGTGCACCACGAGTGCACCGTTCGGGAACCCTGGCCCGAGATTCGCAGTGGAGATGTCGAGTCCATCCGTCTGGTTCACCGTGTCGATGCTCGCATTCGCGCCGACGGTGAAGCCACGCAGGTACACGTTCGTCTCGCGATCGAAGACGACGAACCGGTCTTCGCTCTGGATTGACAGAACTAAGTAGCCACTGGTCCCTGGCCCTTTCGCCAGCGAGATGCCTTCTAGATCGGGAACCAGGTGACCGTCGCCTACCGCCGCGACCTCCACGGCGGCGGAACCCGCCTCTGGTTCCGCGCCGTAGCGCCAAAGAGCGACGTCTTCTTGTGCGACGTACAACCAACCCAGCTCGTCGTCTGCGACGCACCCTTCGGTGATACTACTAAGTTGAAATGACCGAACGCGTGTCGCCGTAACCGCGCCGTTACTCTCGCTCAGTTCGTATTGTTCGACCTGCGCGCCAACGCGGGCTGTTTCCGTCACGAAGGCGTAAAACTTGCCGCTAACCTTGCTGTGGTACATGCAAAAGCCGTAGGAGCCGGTAACGGTCTGCGGTGTCTCGCCAATCGGCGCCGACAGCCTGCGCGTTGCCGGATCGAGTTGCCAGAAATTGAGTTGCTTGGTCGTGCGGTTGTTCGCGCCAACCAGCACGATGGATTGCCCGCCAAACGGAAAACCAACGCGCAGGTCAATGTTGCCCATCATCCCTTCTTGTCGGAATTGCAGCAGCTTGCCCTGCATGTCGAAGACGCCAACGCCGCCGCCCTGCTCGTCCTTGTTGTCGGCCACGACGACACTCAACTCGGGCGCGCTCGGATTGGCGTAAATCGCGCAATCATCTGCGATGTCGACGGTGCTACTCGTTGGGGTAAACGACTCTGTTTCGACCGTGGGCAAGGGAGACGATGGGATTTGCGGAACCGAGGTCGCGTGGGTCCCTGAGCTCCCTGCATTGGCGATGACCGTCCCTGAGCTTCCTGCCGTCGAACCCGTGCTGTTTGCCGCGCCCGCTTGGCCAGGGCCATTTCCCGCGCTGTTAGTCCCACCAGCTGTACTTCCCGCAGTGACGGTGCCGCCCGGTTCGCCCAGCGCGCTACTACCTGCCCGCGCGCCAACGCTGCCGCCGCTTGCCGTGCCGCTCGAACCCCCACCGGTGGCGTTCGGGATTGCGGAACCAGGAGTGCCGGTATTGCCGGGCGCGCCGCCATCTTGGACTAAGGACGTATTGTGTGCCCCACCGGTTTGAACGCTCCCCAAGGAGGACGTGTTTTGAGCGCCGCCTGCTGGAGCAACCGCCGAGGTCGAGTCTGCCGAACTCTTGCCACTCGAGGCGCCCAACGATGGATTGCCTCCCGCTGCCGGACCTTGCGAAGCGCCGGCATGCCCTGCCGATGCTGTCTCGTCGCCAGCATCGTTGGCCCCGTCTTCGTCTGAGCTGCATGCGGTCGTGGCCGCGCCGGACAAACACAAAAGAATCAGCCCCGTGGCAACCGGTCGTTTCTTAGAGTTTGGTGTGTACATGGCTCTGCTCCGACGGTGAGCATCTTCGATGCCTCAACTTTGACTACGGTGCACGCTAATTCACCACGCTTGATTCTGGAACTGCCTCGGCCATTTGCAGCGCCGACGGGGAAATGTGAATGCTTCACTCTGCGTAGATCTCCAAACAGCTGAAATCTGGCTTCACGGCGCTTTCATGGGGGCAACATCCTGGGAGCTCCCGATTCAATCCAGGTCGTCAAAATCGGCTGCAAAAGTATCCGCGTTACCCCGGCTCTTCTGCGATTGCATTCGACTCCACCAAGGCGTGCATGGTCCCGCGTTGGGGCCTGAGGCCACTTCGAATTGGGATTTTTTGGTTAGCCCGTCGGGGCTACGAATGCGATCGAGCGATGGCTGGCATCACTGTCCACGGCGGAATTGCGGCCACCATCCCCATCTTCCTGTGCCATTTTCTCTGTTCATCGGACCGAGATGCCGATGCACCTCGATGAGCGCGCCGATTACCTTGTCCGTCCCATTCCCCAAGTCTTCCGACCTTCCGCTCTTTCTGTGCCATTTTCTCTGTTCATCGGACCCACCCGCGAAACGGCTACGTGACTTCCTCGCTAGAATTTGGGGGGATTTCTCGGCCTTGCGACGACTCGCTGCACGACGTCGCTGCGACGCACAAACCATAAGCAGAACGACCAGTGTCGAGGATTTCTGTGTGAAGACATTTCCCGGTGGGTGCGTCATCCCTACGGCGCGCGGCTGACACAGGTTGTACGGTGAATGTGGGCTGGGGGTAAACGTAC
>JBLNFG010000800.1:0-3163 GCA_050263495.1 Myxococcales bacterium
CGGCCACGTGAGCCCTTCAGCGCGCTTGCAGTATTCACGAATTGGCTCGAGCGCGGCTTCTCCGGCATTGACAATGCCGCGCACCGCCGTCTCCTTCTCTTCGTGGTCCGTGATCGAAGGATCGAGATACCAATTGAAGCGCTTCAACAATACTGCGGCGGACTCTGCACTGCCGATGCGCCCCAACTGTTCGAGCGCATCCTGACGATCCAAGTTCTGAGAAAGCTTGTTGGAGACCAGTCGTTCTAGCCTGGCAATCTCGCGGTCCACTTTGGGGCCAGCCTTGGTATCAGCTTTGCGGAAGAGATCGAGTATTCCCATCGAAGTGTCTCTGAGGCATACGGCCCGATCCACTCAGCAACGGATCGAGGCACGGAACCAACGCGGAAGAAGTGCAGACGCTAGCGAGCCGACGACTACGGGCCATGCAGCAGATCGCCAAAGAGCATCTCTGCAACGGCCTACGCTGATTCAGCTCGGAGGCGGGTTGTACCACGCTCGGCGCCGAGTAGAAGGTCAGAGCCATCGCCGAACGTGAATTGACCAACTGGCCGCGTTAGCTCATCCTTCGCGGCCCCAAGCGCGGCGACCATACGGCTGATTCACGTAGGCCGCTGCTATCCCCTCCGGGCTCTCCTCTCCCTGCAACCGCCGGATGACGTTTTTGTTTGTGGTTAGGACGGCGCAGCCACGTCGCTGAGCCTTTCGGCGCGGCCGGCAGGGCAGATGCGCAATCGCTCGAACTTACGCCAATGGGATCGCCACCAGAACGACCGCGCCGTCGCGGACCTCCAGCTGGTGCCGGACTGGAGCGTGGTACTTGTCGCTCAGCTCCCGTTCGTTCTCTTGGACGCGCCCTATGAACGCGCGGAACTCGATCCCGTCGACGGGATCGCCCAAACCCCGCTTGGCTTCGAGGTACTCCCGGAAGATACGCTTATAGTAGTCATCTGGGGGTTCGGACGCGAGCGCTCGAACAACCTCGGGCTTTGCCTGTTTTGACGTGATGAAAGATTCGTCGACGGCCAGTGCTTCCTGGAAATGCTGGGACGTCGGCGAAGCAGACGGGCGTCCTTGCTCATCGGTGTCGTCCTCTTGCACTCCCATCAGGGCATTGAGCAGTGAATTGATTCGAAAGACGAGCCCGCCCAGCTCTGGATGCTCAATCTGGAAGCGGATGGTCTGGTTGCCATTAATGATTGCCAAAATCCCATCTTCGAGCTCCGAAATGGGACGTGACAGATAGTTGCCGATTAGGGACCCGACGATAAACACCAGAATCAGGCCTAGTGCCGTGACGCCGAAGATCGGCATCAGCAACGTATTAAGACTCGGAACGAGTGACGTTGGCACGGCCGCCACCACAACGGTCTTGTCATTGGCAAATCCCTCCAATACGCCGACGCCATACACCCAGTCACCAGACTGAGCTTGCGGAACATCGACGTCCCGCGAGGCACGAGCCAGCTTGGCAGATTGTAGGCCATTCGCGCCGCTGAGCTGCGAAAGCACATCGGATGGCACGGTGCCCCCCCGAGCCACGACTTCCACCCCCTTTTCGCCCTCAACCCCAAACATCAGAGCCTGTCCGCTCGTCAACTCACTTGTGCGCTGCATCCGGTCATCGCTGAGCGGGACTCCGATGGCTACTGCACCGAGGATTGCATTTCCCTCGCCTCGAACCGCAGCGAGACTCACAAGCATCTGCTCTTGGCGTTGCTGATGGACCCAAACGTCGCTCAAGGTTTTCCCATCAGAGAGTACCGATTTGATCGACGGATAAATGTCTCCAACCCGCTCACCACGCATCAGTCCCGAACCGTTACGGCCAAGTGCTACTCCGTGGGCATCCAAAAACAGGACGAGCGAGGGGGTCAACCCTCTAAATAGCGGACTCTGCAACGCTTCATCACGGATCTTGTTCGCCTGTACCGTTGCACTTTCTTGGCGAGCACCGATGGTTCCCCCGCCAAATACGTCGTGCACAGCATCCGCGCGGACGCTCTGATCGAGCCAGCGCTCCATCTGCAAAGCGTCGAGAGCCAATCGCGCGTTCGCAGCACGCACCGACTGGGCTACCACCGTACGTGCACGCGGCTCATTCTGCACGACCTCGGTGAGCGACGTCGCCAGCATCACGTACGTGACGAGCCCCAGGATGAGAACGATGCCCGCGTTCGCGACGATGATTTTCCAGCGCATGCGGATTGACCCCTTCCTTTCGACCTACAAGCAATACTTTCATCTAATAACGGCGTCTGGTGCAGCGAATCAACGGAATTGGCGTCGCGAGGCGGAATCGTACCGGCAGCGATGTAGTCCATTGTGCCGCGCAAAGAACTCCGAACAGCCGGTCGCGACAGCAAAACTTGCTGAATATTCACCGACCTCCAAAATTCCCCGACTAGCGGTTGCCGAGTGCCCGTGAGTTGAGCTAAATGCGGCCGCGATGTGACGCACTCGCGAGTGCCTTGCATCGTAGCCCGAATGGTGGGTGTAGCTCAGTGGTAGAGCACTGGATTGTGGCTCCGGTTGTCGCGGGTTCGATCCCCGTCACTCACCCCAAACGAGTACAGAGCAGAAAGCGAATAAAAGGTGCTGGCTTTGGGCAGCACCTTTTTCGTTTTGTCGCCCTGGAGCCCACCAACTGGCGCTGTCCCCGCGTTGCTTCGTCGCTCCGCATTGACTTGGGTGCAAACTGGCCCGTCCTCAGCGGATTGGTTCCGGAAACGGAGACGCGCCCAGCAATTCTGTCTGGCTCGCCGCGGTCTGCGCGTCTGGTCGCACCTGGCGCACTGTAGACTCAGCGGGAGCGAGCTCGTCTCCAGACCACCGCCTCCACCTCACCCGGAACGCGTTCGCCCTGCCAGGGCACGTGCGCACTGGATGCGTACCCTCCCGCGTGCATGTTCCGTGTCAATGTTGCGCCAGGCTGGAGCGAGAAGCTCGGCCTTGTGACACTCGTCCTTGTGACAGTGAATATCGGCGTTCGGACGCTGGCACGACTTGGGCATCGCGCTCAGACTCTAACTATCGCGGAGAGAGAGTCTGGCTTTGCATTGGAGAGCCGAAGTCATGTAGAAGGAGAACTGTCGCGCTCACGGAGCAGGCTCCCACGTGATTCGGCTCGCACGAAGTTGGAGGACACAGCATGATCACTCGC
>JBLNFG010000801.1:0-5448 GCA_050263495.1 Myxococcales bacterium
GCGCATCCTTGCCGCAAATCATTCGTTCCAGGAACGGACGCACTACCCGTTTGCCACAACGAGCACGAGCGCTGTCACCGGGTCCGCGCATCCTTGCCGCAAATCATTCGTTCCAGGAACGGACGCGCTACCCGTTTGCCACAATAAGCACGACGCTCAGTCACCGGATCCGCGCATCCTTGCCGCAAATCATACGTCCGAGGAACGAACACTCTGTTAGCGTAGTGACGTCGCGCTGGCGAAGAATCGCGTTGCTTGCATTCTCATCTGCCCGGCGCGAGAGAGGGAGTGATATCGATATGTCTTGTATCAGGTGTGTGTACGTGGCGCTCTTGTTCGGAGGATCGTTCGGCGTTGGCGTGAGCGGCTGCGAGCCGCAAGCAAGTGAGCAACTAGGTCAACGTCTCTTCGAAGATCTGAATCTGTCTGCCAATCGTGATCAGTCTTGCGCAACGTGTCATAGCCGCGATACCGGGGGAACCGGGGCTGAATCGTCGCTCAATGCGCTTGGTGGTGTATACGAAGGCTCCGTCAAGGGACGCTTCGGCAACCGAAAGCCCCCGGCGTCAGCCTATGCCACCCGGGCGCCACGCTTTATGCACGACGCTGTGAAAGGGTTCACTGGCGGGAACTTCTGGGATGGTCGCGCTACTGGTTGGAAGCTGGGTAGTCCTGCCGCTGATCAGGCTCAGGGTCCCTTTCTCAATCCAGTCGAACAAGCCGTACCCAGCGTAGCGGAACTCGTCAAGCGAGTGTGTGAAGGCGAATATGGTGCCCTGTTCCGTCAGGTTTGGGGTGCTTCAGCCTGCGACAACGACGACAACGCCTACGCTTCCATCGCCCTATCGATAGCGGACTTCGAAGACGCACGGGAAACCAACCAATTCAGCTCCAAGTACGATCTGGCCGTGAACGGCAAGGCGGCGCTTACATCGATCGAAGCCCGTGGGCTCGAGCTCTTCAAGGGTCAGGCGAAGTGTTCCAATTGTCACGCGCTCGACGATTCTGGCCATGGCCCTCTGTTCACGGACTTTGGCTTCGACAACCTGGGAATACCGATCAACCCGGAAAATCCGTTCTACGGTATGGATCAAGTGTTGATCGATGGACAACCCATCAACCCTCTGGGCTCGAAGTGGGTGGACACTGGGCTGGCGGGTTTCCTCGAGCAACTTGCGGAAGATTCGGGGTGGCGTGCGCTGCCCTACGTTACGCCGAGCTTGCTCGAGATGTCATCAGAAGCACTCTTGACGCTGGCTCCCCTCAATCGCGGCAAGCACAAGGTTCCAACGCTGCGCAACGTGGACAAGCGTCCCGAGCCGGGCTTCGTCAAAGCGTACGGACACAACGGTTACTTCAAGAGCCTTCAGGGCATCGTCCATTTCTACAACACGAGGGACGTTCTACCTACTTGCCCAAGCGCCGTCACGGAATCGCAGGCGCTCGCCAACAATTGCTGGCCTGTTCCGGAGGTATCCGACAACCTTGGCAAAGAAGACATCGGTGATCTCAAGCTCACTGCCGCCGACGAAGACGCTCTCGTTGCGTTCCTCGGTACGTTATCCGACGGTTGGC
Organism: Myxococcales bacterium; assembly: GCA_050263495.1. GTDB lineage: Bacteria > Myxococcota_A > Polyangia > Polyangiales > Polyangiaceae > FEN-1139. The sequence continues at coordinate 1,576 of JBLNFG010000801.1, forward strand.
TCGCTCAGAAGCAGCACTGACGCTGCGTAGCAAGTCAGAGCTCACCTTGGCTGCGCCGGCGCAATGCTGGCGCAGCCCGAGTCCAGCTCAGCCATGACATGCTCAAGCGGGTCCTACAGCGCCGTCGGGATGAATGACGCGTTCACCGTTCGCGTCGCGCGGCGTTCACATGGGCGGCGCGAGTTCTCGCTCTGCGTTGCGGTTCACGCTGATCTGCTGGCGCGATGCCACGCCAAAGCACTCGCGCGAGTTCACGCACGGTGCTTTGGCTAAACCCCCCATCATGCACACCGATCCACTCGAACATCGCTAGTCCGTATGCAACGGCCATGAGCTCTAGAATGAGCGACCCCACGTCAGGACAATCGATCTCTCCAATCTTGCGTTTCTTCTCCCACACCGTCATCAGTTCGGCCGTCAGCTTTTCCAGTGGAGAGTTCGGATGCCGTTTCCTGAAGTCGTCGAAACGAAAGGAGGGATGGGTCGCCAGCGGCACCAACACAGGGACTAGTTTTCGGAAGTACTCGAACAATCCCACGGCACACTGCTCCAGATGAGCGTAGACGTGGCCGCGAGGAGCGTCATTCTGAAGAAGGGTCGACAAATCTGGAGCCGGAGGACTCATCGCGGCGAACAAGAGGTTTTCCATCGAGCCGAAGCGCTGGAACAGCACCGAGTCCGAGACGCCGATCTCCTTTGCAATCCTGCGACCGGAAACGTTGATCCCCTCTCGCACGAATATTTCTCGAGCTCTTGCGAGCAGCTGATCGTCTTCTATGAGCTTGTGTCGCCCCACTGGCCTTTTCACTTCAACGCGGAGAACCTGTAAACAGCCCTTTAGTATAGTCTATACGCCGAAGTGTCAACTCCACGGGAACGGGGAGCTGGCGGCCGACCTTTCACTCGTAGGTCAAGGCCTCGCGAACTGATTTGCGCGAAGCCTGCCTTGCCGGCCAGAAGCTCGCGAGAGCGCTTCCGATGAGTGCCACCGCGAGCCAGATCACGATTCCCTTCGGCTCGATAGCGATCGGAATCTCACTCTGAGCCCTCAACATCCATCGCAGCATGAGGTCTCCGATAATTTTGCCCAGCGGCATTACGACCGCCATCGCAATCAACCATGCCACCGCGCCCACGACCATGCCCTCGAGAATGACGATCTGGGCAACGCGAGCCGGCGTCGCTCCAATCGCGCGTAGCACGCCCAATTCGCGGCGCCGCTCGTTAACATTCAGGCTAATGGTCGTGACGAGACCGAGGGTTCCGACGCAGCCGAGGATGCACGATATGGCGATGAGGAGAACGTAGATCATGAGCATGTGCGCATCGAAGGCGTACCGACTCTCGGCTTTCGTACTCGCTTGCTCGATACGAATCCCGTCACGGTCGAGGTTCGCCTCCACGTCCGCCTTGGCGCCTTCGAGCGAGGTAGAAGTCGAGGGCGCGAGCGCAACGCGGAGGCTGTTCACGGTTCCGGCCTTGGACCGCTCATCGAAGAATGATCGAGACACGTAGGCCGTGGGCGGCGTGAACGCCGCGCTTGCGACCCCCGCTAGATGAAAGGACGCGTCTTTACCTTCGACGCGAAAACTGACCTCGGAACCGATGGCCGGGTTACCCAACTTTCCGAACAGCCCGGTATTGACGACAACCTCACGGGGGCCTCCGGCGAGATTCCTTCCGTTCGAGATGTCGAGCGCAATCAGGCGCGATTCCGGCGGTACTCCGACAACTTTGATCTCATCCTCTTTTGCGGCGTAAGTTCGTCCGCTTTCTGTGCTCAAGGGTGCGGTATTCCCTTTGACCACAGTCCAGCCCTCGGCGGTGGACACACCAGGTACTCTGCGCGCGGCTCGTTCGACTGCGTCAATTGGGTAGTCCGATGCAAGGCCAATCGAAATATCGGCCCGCTCGGATGTCTCGTAGATTCGGTTGATTTCGCTGACCATGGATTGCCGCAGGTTGAGCGCCGACATGAAGAAGACGCCTCCGACGGCGAGCATCACGAGCGTCAAAGCAACTCTCCGGCGGTCGCGCCCCGTATTCCTAATTGCCAGGAGCAACACGCGACTCAAGCCGTGGACACTTGCCAGTGCGCGGTCGAGCATCGACGTGCCGAAAGGACGTACCCATGAGCTGTTCGGTGCGAGTGCTTCGCGTACGGGCACACGCGTCCCAAGCCAGACGGGAATGAGTGCGGCGATTACTGGAACGGCGATACCAACCGCAAGGACGAGCGCGTATATCCATAGAGGCACCGCGTAGCTTGCGATGTCGAAATTCAAAAACACGGCCATTGACCGGCAGATCCAGCGTCCACCAAGGATGCCGACTGGCAGCGCCAACACGATCGCGGCCAAGCCGAGCAATGCAGCCTCCAGAAGGTAGACGCGAGCGATCTGCAGACGTGTACCACCGAGCGCCGCCATCACGCCAATCTGTCTTGTTTGTCCAGCAAGCATAGCGACTAGGACGTTAAAGACGATCAGTCCGCCAAGCGCAAAAATGAACGCTCCGAAAACCGCAATTGACAGAATGGTCATGCCCATGAGCTTGGCGTGCGGGTGCTGGCCAGGTTCTGGAACGTCAATCCTCTCCACATGTTGTCCGGTTTTCTCGAGCGTCTCCTTGACCGCATTCGCGACGTCATGGATGTGCCCCTCGTCCAGCGGACGTTGTGAGACTCGAATCGCAAGCTCATTGTAGTATGGCTCTTCTCCCAAGCTCGCGAGCGTTTCGAGGGTAGCGTACGCATAGACAGTATGTTCCATCCGCGCTTGTGCTTGACCCACGTCGTGAACGGAGCCACTCACGCGTAGTGAACGCTGTTCCCTGCCCCTCTGGGTTCGCGCGGTCACCACATCACCAACTCCGGCGTGCGCGACCTGCAGGGCGTCGCGTTCGATCGCTATCTCGCCGACATGCGGAGGCCACGTGCCATGTTCTGGGGAAATCGTGCCGATGCGCGACGCTTCAAAGTCACGCTGAACGAATAGCGTCAGATTTTGCCACGGCGACGAACCAGTTCTGATACGGCCTCGGACCGTTCGTCGCGCTTCAGCACCTTGGATGGCGGGCATGGCCGCGACCGCTCGGACGGCGGCGTCGTCGAGACGATCCAGCGTCAGTGTCGCCGAAGGCGGATTCGTCGCACTGTATCCGTCGTTGAGTGCCCGCGTGAGAATGGGATGCGCCGAAAGTATTGCAACGAAACCCGCTATCCCGACGGCGAGCGCGAGAACGATGTTTGCAGAACGGAGCCGCTCGCCGAGCAAATCGCGGATTGCCTTTCGCCAGAGCGTATTCATTCTGCCCCCGAGGCGGCGCGGCGCGCCGGCATCGAATCTCCCATTGGTCCCTTGTCGGTGCGTGATACCGACACCGAATCTCCCACGATCCGTCCGTCCGCGAGTTCGATGGTTCGATCGGCGAGGCGTCCAAAGTCGCTATCGTGGGTCACCACAACAATGGTCTTTCCGGCTCCAGCGAGCGAAAGCAGGAGCTCGATCACATCTCGCGCGGTCGCCGAGTCGAGGTTTCCCGTTGGCTCGTCAGCGAGCACAATCTGAGGATTGTTCGCCAAGGCACGGGCAATGGCTACTCGCTGCTGCTCGCCGCCAGAAAGGGCTGCAGGCAGCTTGCCGGCGTGTGCGGTGAGACCCACTTGCTCTAGAAGCGCCAACGCTCGACGCCGTCGTTCTCGAACGAGCACCGTCCCCGCAAAATCCATCGGTAGCATGACGTTCTCAAGCACTGTGAGAGTCGGAAGCAGCTGAAAGAACTGGAAGACGAAACCAACCGTTCCGCCTCTCCATTTGGCGAGGCGCGCCTCGCCGAGAGATCCAAGAGCTGTGGTGTTTACGACAATGGAGC
>JBLNFG010000802.1:0-10693 GCA_050263495.1 Myxococcales bacterium
GACGACGACGAGGAGTGGCGCGACACCAAAGGCCCCAGTTCCGAACGTGGCGACTCGAGCGACAAGAAGAGCGATGCGGAGGCAGAGAAGAAAGCGCACAACGACGGGGAGGATGGTTCGAGCAGCGAAGGCTCCGCAGAAAAAAGTGCGGACGCACCAGACGAGAAGTCCAAGGTGAAGGACGACAAGTCCCCTGCGCGTGCGTCATCCGATCTGAACGTCTCACTCGCCGTGCTCGGTAGCTATGGCGTGCCCTCGCCGCAAGGTCCAGGCATCGGATTGCGCGGGGGGTATCACTTGATCATGGCACTGCCGTTATATTTTGGCGGCGTCGGCGAGTACTTCTTTGGCTCAAAGTCTTCCGTCACGAACTTCGGAGAGACATCGACAAGAACGCGTCGCTTCATGTACTTCGCTGCCGAAGGGGGCGTGAGTGTCGACGCGCTCACGGACGTCACCATTCGGCCGTACGTGGGACTCGGCCTGGGGCTGAACAAGGACGAAACGTGCTCGAATTCGAGTGGCTGCAGCGGCGGCACCGAGCTCAACCTGACGATTACCCCTGGTGTGGTCGGTCTGTACAAAATCGACAGCTTCTTCCTGGGTCCGGATCTCCGCTATATCATCGTGCCCGGCGGAGGCCTTGCTAGCGGTATCGCGATCTCGGCCACGGCGGGGCTGAGCCTTTAGTGCCGCTCGCCAAAAGTCTGGGCGCCTTTTGGCGCCGCTGCGCGGGGCGGCTACGCCGCCGCGGCCCTCCTCGTTTTCTCGGGGTTTCACCCGCGGGCGCTGCGCGTCCGCCTAATGCCGCCGTGGAGACACAACAACTTCCGGCACTACTTCCGGCAAGCGGCACTAGCGAACGAGCAAAATCGACGCGCTTCGCGCAACCGAGCCGAGCGGCTCTTACTCCTGCCGGTGGCGGGAGTGCCTTCGCGCGGCTGCGTCCAATTCCGCTCCCGCCGACGGCGCGAGCTTCTTCGCGGGACTGGTCCAATAGCGACGAGCCCCGTAACAATCTCGCACAGCACGACCTTGGCTTGGGAGTCGCGACGGGTTGAAGCTCGGGGCGTCGCGCGACCTATCTTGAGCGACTCCGTCATTTGCTGGCCTGCCTCTGGAACTCGACCGCTAGCGTCTGCAAGCGGCCAAATCCGCAAGCAGGTGCACACGACGTTCTGGTAGCGAACGACCGGAGGATTTCGGCCAGTGCAGCAGCTAGTTGTTCAGCACTCGAGCTGACGAGCAAAATGGGTACACGTTGCGCGGCCAAGCCGGATCCATTGCGACCACCAATAAGTTTGTGTCCAGCTCGCCCCAATTAGGATTGTCGCGCGACCGCTTCGCCGCTGCTGCGTCCTTGCGAGACATTCTTGCGCCCGATGCTGCATTCAGGGGCTTCCCATTGGCCAGGTTTTGTCTATCATGCCCCACTTGCTTGGGTCCGTGGCAAGTGAGCGGGCTCGAGACGAAGCGGGCCCCTAGCGCCCATTCGTTGGTCAATTTGAGGGTAAAGGATCCACGCGCTGTGAAACGCACATTCCGCACGTCGTTCGTCTCATCGGCAATCGCCTCCACGCTGACTGCCAGCCTGCCAGCGCTCGCTGATGGAGTAGCTCTCAATCGGTTCGATCCCGCACCAGCGGGCGATCGGATGTTTGGAGTTCCCTCGCCGACGGTGGCCGGAGAAGCCGTCTTACGCGTTTCGGCGCTGCTTGACTATGCACACAATCCGCTTGTCTTCCACAGCACCAAGCAGGACTCTAAGCTTGGATCACTCGTCGAAAGCCAACTGCACCTGCACCTCAACGCGTCCCTCGCGCTCTGGAATCGAGTCGCGGTCAACGCGCTCATGCCGTTGGCCCTGTACCAGTCGGGGGAAAATCCGACGGTTAGCGGGCAGCGTTTCGAATCTCCGGACCGGGCACAAGCTGGAGATCTCCGGGTCGGCCTTCGAGTGCGTCTGTTTGGTGAGTTCGACGACCCATTCCAACTTGGAGTGGGCGGATATGTCTGGGTTCCGACCGCTCCCGCCGGAGACTACGTCGGCGACGGCAAGGCACGAGGAATGCCTCAACTGCTACTCGGAGGGCGTGTTGGGCGAGTGCTTTGGTCTTTCGCGGCGGGTCCACAGTTCCGAAGTACGGTACTGTTTGGAGGGGTAACCTCTGGCACGCAGCTGAATGTCGGCGCCGGTGTCGGCGTGTTGGTGGACCAGGCGCGACGCCTGCAGATCGGTGCAGAAAGCTACAGCGCCTTTACTCTGGTGAACAAGGACGCTTCGACCCACGACAATTTCAATCGTGCCGCCAACGTCGAAGTATTAGGCAGTGTGCGCTACCGGCTGGGAGACGACTGGGAGATAGGCGGCGGCGCTGGTCCCGGTTTCGGCTCCGGCCTTGGAACACCCGACGTTCGAGCGGTAGCAATGGTGGCTTACAGTCCCGAAAGCAAACGACCACCGCCCGATCGAGATGGCGACGGAATCACGGATCAGTCAGACGCTTGCCCGGATACGAAAGGCGTCGCGAACGCCGATCCGAGCAAGAACGGGTGCCCGCCGGATCGCGACAGTGACGGAATTGGCGACGCGCAAGATGCTTGCCCTGATGTCCCCGGTGTCCGGAGTGACGATCCGAGCAAGAACGGGTGCCCGCCGGATCGCGATCAGGACGGGATCATTGATGAGAAGGACGCGTGCCCGGATGTCAAGGGGGCGCCCAATGCTGATCCGAACAAGAATGGTTGTCCGCCGGATCGCGACCAAGACGGTATTCCGGATGACAGGGACGCGTGCCCCGACGTGAAGGGCGTAGCCAATCCCGATCCGCAGAAGAACGGCTGTCCGCCGGATCGCGACGGGGATGGCATTCTCGACGACAAGGACGCTTGTCCCGACGAGAGAGGCAGCGCTGACCCGGATCCGAAGAAGAACGGCTGCCCCGTTGTACACGTCACAGATCAAGAGATTGTGATTCTCGAGCAAGTCCAGTTCGACTTTAACAAGGCAGTGATCAAGAAGGTCAGCGATCCGCTGCTCGACAAGGTTGCTGCCGTCTTCAAGCAGTACCCCGAGATCAAGAACGTCGAGGTCCAGGGCCATACGGACAATGTTGGAACCCCGGTACACAACCGTCGGCTCTCACAGCGTCGCGCCGAAGCGGTGGTCGAGGCCCTCATCACCCGTGGGGTTCCAAACGCAAAGGTCACGCCGAAGGGCTACGGCCCAGATGTGCCCATTGCCGACAACAGCACCGAACAAGGGCGACAACTCAATCGCCGGGTACAATTCAAGATCCTCGAACGTGATCCCAAAGCCGCAGTGCCCCAAGTTTCCGATGGCAAAACAGCAGCGCCCAAAACCAACCCATAACTACGGAAGACCAATCCTATGAGAACACTTCGAACTCCTTTCGTTGGTATGGCTCTGGCTGCGGGAATTGTCGCCAGCAGCGCAGCACAAGCGGCGCCAAAACTACGGACGCAGGTGAATCAGCGAGGCGATTTCCTGCTGATCGGCAACACCTTTGGGTGGGACTGCAACAACGAACCACCCAAGCCCGACCTTGGAGACATTGGGCTGACGGCATGCACTGGTGCAGCCTTTGATACGGCTCCTGATCTATTCTGGAGGGCGGACGTACCAGAGGTGGGAAAGGCGACGGCTGAGTCCGCCTACCTGCCGAGTGACACGCGCACCACCGCGAATTTGGAGCTCCCGAGCGGCGCTACCGTCACTCACGCCTATTTGTTTTGGGCTGCGCGCAAGGGCGGGACCGACCCTGTTGTCACGCAGGCGTTGATCGAACGCGTGGGCAGCGCCGGGTTTCAGCAAGCAGTGGTTGCCTCCGCAACCTACAACGCGACCAGTGGAATCGCGTATCAATCGGTGGCAGAGGTCACGGACTTGGTGAGGCAGAACGGATCCGGCCTGTACCGAGTCAGTGGCATCAACGTGGCACCTTTTTCCGGGATCACGGACGATACGCTGTTTGGTGCGTGGGCGATGGTCGTGTTCTACGAGCGCTCGTCGGAGCCGCTACGTAATCTCGCCCTGTTTGAGGGGATGGACCTCGTAGGGCTCGGCAATCCTCAGTCAGTAACCCTGAGTGGGTTTCAGGTTCCGAACTCGGGGTGCGAGGGCAAGCTCGGCGTTATTGCCTATGAGGGCGATGCGAGCATGACCGGCGACAAGCTGTTCTTTGGCGGAGGCGATCCACTTTCGGATAGCCAAAACCAAGCGGACAACTTCTTCAACTCGACGCGGTCGTGGCTTGGATCGCCCAGGAGTGTGGATGGTGATTTGCCACGGCTTAAGGGGATTCCAAAGAGCATGGCCGGCGTCGATCTGGACGTGGTCGACATCACCGCAAAGCTCTTACCTGGCCAAACCCAGGCGCAGGTGCAGGCAACCTCTGACGAAGACGAGTACTATCTCGGCGCGTTCGTCACCTCGATCACGCCGTTCGAGCCCGACTTTGCTACGACCACCAAGACGGTCCGCGACGTGAACGGCGCACCTCTCTTGAGCGGTGATATCCTCGAATACCGCATCACGCTCACGAACACGGGCAACGACGCGGCGGTGCGCTCCACCTTGACGGATCCGTTGCCCGCCGGAGTCACCTACGTCGACGGCTCGCTCGCCGTAAGCACGGGCGTCGGCAATATCGAGAACGGGTACGATCCAGCAGGACGGAGAATCAACGCTCGCCTAGGTGCCGGCGCTACGGCGACGCAAGGCGGAACCATTCCCGTCGGCGGCTCGGTCGCAGTCACTTTTCAGGTGAAGGTCGATCCAGGCAAGACGGGCACCATCTCGAATCAAGCGACAGTTTCCGCTGCCGGAGAACGAGGAGCGCCCGAAACCTCGACGCTCACGGATGGTAACGGCCTAACTACTGGCAGCCAGTCTACGGACGTCTTTGCGGAGCAGTGCGACACCAATGCGCAGTGCAACGCGCCGATGCCCATCTGCGATCCATCGGTGTCCCCACGCGTTTGCGTAGCCTGCGTCGTCGATGAGAACTGCGGCGCCATCGACAGCGGCAAGGTGTGTTCCGGACGTGCTTGCGCACCTGGGTGTCGCGGCATCGGCGGAAACCACTGCCCATCGGGTCAACTCTGCAGCTCCAATTCCACCGCGATTGGCCAGTGTGTGGAGTGCCTAAGCGACTCCGATTGTGGCGCTGGCAAGGTCTGCGACCCTGCAAGCAATACGTGCAAGGTGGGTTGTCGCGGGATCGGCGGCAATGAGTGTCCAGACAACCTGGTCTGCACGTCCATGGATACCAATCTGGGAATGTGCGTGGAATGCCTCTCGGACGCGCAGTGTGGAACGGCGCTTAGCGGCAGAATCTGCAACCAGGCGCACACCTGCCAAGACGGCTGCCGAGGCGTCAGCGGCAACAGCTGCCCTGCTGGCGTCGTGTGCACATCCGTGGACGCGAACCCTGGCGCGTGCGTGCAGTGCATGACGGATGCTCACTGTGGCGCTGTGACCAGCGGCAAGGTATGCGACGAATCACTGCACGCGTGTCGCGACGGATGTCGTGCCGTCGGCGGCAATGGGTGTCCCGCGGACAACCGATGCAGCTCGGTCGACACAAAAATCGGCTATTGCTCTGGGATTGCAGGCTCACCGGGGACCGCCGGTCAAGCAGGCATGGCGGGGCGCGCTGGTGAGGGTGGCGTTACCGCAACCGGTGGACGGAGCAGTCTTCCCACCGCGAACTGGAACGACATAGTCGCCCAAGGAAACGGTTGTACCTGCCGCGCAATCAGCAACACGCGATCAACAGGCGTGGCCGGGCTACTCACACTACTACTGGCTACCGCCGTTGGGCGACGGAGGCGACGCGTCTCGACGCAATAAGTCCGCGAAGCTCAAAGAGCATTCAGGAGAGCAACAACAAGACACGATTCCTCGCACGGGTCAGACCGTGCGAGGTTGCTCTGTTCATCGAATACGATAGAGCTCGGCGCAGTTGACACGCAGCGCGGCGTCATCGAACGTCACAGTGCTCGGGGTTTCGACACCTTCGGTTGGGATTGAAGCTTCGCAGCGACGCACTGGTGCACTGCGTGCACCGAACCCGACGCGTTCCACTGGTGCCGAGACCTCAGGCGAGCCCCATGCAATCTCCACGCAATCTGACGCATAGGACTCCACCAGTCGCGTGGCTTTGCGTTTTGAGGCTGAACCAGCGCAGGCAAGACGTCAGTGGAGCGTCAGGTGAGGTCGGCGCCTGCCGCCTTGCAGATGGCGCAAGATTGGGGTTTTGGAGGTAGTGCGGCGCGGGCACGTTGGCGCATCGCCAGGCGACGCCGACTCAGGCCACGTCGCCCTGTCCTGCTTCCGCATTTTTGGTTAGTGCGGCGCGGGCACGGCGATTGCCATGGTTCTCGCTCGTGCTCGTCAATGTCCCGGCGCCAGTCATTCGCGGTCGCGTCCTCGGCTTAGGTGCGTCTCATGCCAGCGTGCTGGTGGGGCTTGATGCGTATTCGGTGCGCATAGAAGTAGCAAGCACGCGCGGACCAGCATTCTTCCAAATGGTGGGCCTGGCAGAAGCCGCTGTACGGGAGTCCCGGGTTCGCGTTACCAGCGCGCTGGCGCGCCTCGGCGTTCTACTCGATGAGTTTGCGATCACCGTCAATCTTGCGCCGGCGGACTTACGCAAGAGCGGCGCCGCACTCGATTTAGCGATTTCTCTAGCTATTTTGGCCGCGCTCGATCGAGTTGAGAATGAACGACTTGAGACATTGCTGCTGCTCGGCGAGCTTTCGCTAGATGGTCGGCTGCAGTCCATTCGCGGCGTGCTGCCACTACTTCTGGGCGCCAAGCGAGAGGGCTTCGTTCGGGCGATTGTGCCGTTTGGAAACCGCGCCGAGGCGGGTTTGGTGGAAGGAATCGATACGTTTGCCGCAGCTGATCTGCAGTCCGTAATCGAGCACTTGCACCAGAAGCACTCATTAGTGCGCGCACCCAAAGCGGCATTCGAGCCGAGAAGCCCGCACCCAGAACTCAACCTAGCCACGGTTCGTGGTCAAAACACGGCGCGACGGGCGCTGGAGATAGCAGCCGCGGGGCGCCACAATCTGCTCTTCGTGGGACCGCCGGGAGGGGGCAAGACACTGCTTGCGCGGACGTTGCCAAGCATACTGCCACCCCTCGAGTTTGAGGAGGCGTTGGAGCTCACGGCAATTCACAGCGTCGCAGGGCTGATCGACACTGAAACGGGGATTTGTGTGACCCGACCATTTCGGGCCCCACATCACTCGGTGAGTGAGGCTGGCCTGATAGGCGGCGGGGATATTCCGCGTCCCGGTGAGGTGAGCCTGGCTCATCATGGCGTGCTCTTCCTGGACGAGCTCGCAGAGTTCCGTCGTGCTGCCCTGGAGGCATTACGCCAGCCCCTCGAAGATGGGGCCGTGCAGATCGCCCGCGCCCGCGCCAAAGCCACATTTCCGGCTCTACCATTGGTTGTGGCGGCGGTGAACCCGTGCGCTTGCGGGTACTACGGTCACCCCGTGCGAGCATGCCGATGCACTGAGCTACAACGACGCCGCTACTTAGGGCGGCTCAGTGGTCCGTTGCTCGATCGCATCGACTTGCACTGTCCAGTGCCGCCAGTCGACGTGGGCTCGCTCTCGACGGCTGCGCCGGGCGAGAGTTCAGAGCAAGTGCGAGTTCGAGTAGTAGCGGCCCACCAGTGTCAGCGCGAGCGTTACGAAAGAGGATTGGTCCGCGCCGCCACCAATTCCGGCTTGACGCTACCCGAAGCGGAGCGCGTGGCGGCGCTCAATCAGGACTCACAACAACTGATTGAGCACGCAACGGTACGCCTTGGCCTCAGTGCGCGAGCATACCTTCGGATTTTGCGCGTGGCCCGGACGATTGCCGATCTGGACAGGGCTCCAACGGTTGGTTCGACTCAAATTGCTGAAGCAATCCAGGCGCGTCTGCTGGATCGCGACGCGGGGATGTGACGGGTCGCTTCTTAGCGAGGCGGGCCCAAGGAAGGAACGGAATATGAGCGAAGGAACAAGAGACAAGCGCGGTATCGAGCTGTCACGCATCATTGGTTCACTCGAAAAAGCCTACGGCAAAGGCGCCATTATGCGGCTAGGAGACGCCAACCTAGATGAGGTGGTGGCGACGATTCCCACGGGGTCGCTCGCACTCGATCACGCACTCGGAATTGGCGGATACCCGCAGGCTCGGATCATCGAGATTTATGGTCCGGAATCGAGCGGCAAAACGACACTGGCGCTGCACGCGATTGCACAAGTGCAAGCGGCTGGAGGCGTTGCTGCGTTCATTGATGCAGAGCACGCCTTTGATGTCCGCTATGCACGAGGGATCGGCGTAGATGTTGGGCAGCTACTCATCTCGCAGCCCGACCATGGTGAGCAAGCGCTCGACATCGTTGACGCGCTGACGCGGTCCGAAGCTCTGGATCTAGTGGTCGTTGACTCCGTAGCAGCATTGGTCCCCAAAGCAGAAATTGAAGGGGATATGGGCGACCAACATGTCGGGCTCCAAGCGCGATTGATGAGCCAGGCATTGCGCAAGCTTACCGCAATTGCCAATCACCAGCGCACTACCATCATCTTTATCAACCAACTGCGGATGAAGATCGGTGTGATGTTTGGCAGTCCCGAAACCACGACGGGCGGCAATGCACTCAAATTCTATAGCAGCGTACGCTTGGACGTTCGACGCATAGGAAAGGTAATGAACGGCGACGCGGTAGTCGGAAATCGAACCAAAGTCAAAGTGGTCAAGAACAAGTGCGCCCCACCATTCACCGAGGCTGAGTTCGACATCCGGTGGGGTCGCGGCATTGATGAGGTGGCGGATCTGATCGAGACTGCGGTAATAGCGGGAGCTCTCGACAAGAGCGGCAGCCATCTGCTGCTCGACGGCAAGAGCATTGGCCAGGGGCGCGAACGCGTTCGCGAAGCGCTTCTCTCCGATCCTGAGCTCCGCGCGCGATTGCGAGAAGCCACGGTATCGCTCTTACGACAAGTCAGTCCGAATCAGGATCTGCCGCCCAAATCCGGGGAAGATGGTGCCTCCCTGAGTGACGTGGCCTAGGCGCGAAGGCCCTCCGGCTTGCGGTTCGTACGACGTGTGGTGTAGAGTCCGCGCTCCATGACCGCCCAATCCGACCGCCCCTTGCCCCCAGCACTCTGGGTCCCGACTACGTACATGGCGATGGGGTTCGTGCTGAGCTCGGTAACGCTCAGCACGAACTTCGCCTTCAAGAACCTCGGACTGCCGAATGGTACCATCACCATGTTGGCATCCGTTCTAACCCTGCCGTACGTGTTCAAATTCCTTTGGGCGCCACTGCTCGAACTGTACAAGACGAAGAAGTACTGGGTGGTGTTGATGCAGTTTGGAATCGCGGTGGGGATTGCACTAGCCGGGTTTGCTCTGCAGCTTCCCGCGTGGTTGGCGGCAAGTTTTGGAGCGTTGATGCTCTGCGCCATCTTGGGCGCGACGATGGATATCGGAACGGACGGGCTGTACGTTACCGTCTTGAATGCCAAACAACAGGCAGGGTTCGCCGGCATTCAAAGCATGGCTTGGACGGCGGGGCCGCTCATTGCGACCGGCGCGCTGGTACCGCTGGCGGGCGTTTTGCACAACAAATTCGGCTACACTTGGCAAATCGCGTGGACCTACGTCTTCGTTGCCGCCGGAGCATTTCTCGCTGTCCTCGGAGGCTGGCACGGCAAGATTCTGCCGTCAGGCGGGAAGGCGGCGAACGCGCCCTCCAGTGCGGCGCAAGCGATGGCGGGATTCGCGGAGGCTTTTCGAACCTTCGGCAAGAAGCAAATGATCGGGCGCATGCTCGCGCTCGCCTTCTTCTACCGGTTCGGTATCTATCTGCTGGAAAAGGTTGGCAATGTATTTCTCGTCGCGAACCGATCCGAAGGCGGCCTAGGCCTGAGCAATGAAGCGGCGGGACTAATTGTTGGCGGCTGGGGCTCGGCTGCGTTCCTTGCAGCGAGCGTGCTCGGTGGAATCACGCTTGCTAAGATCGGCCTCAATCGCTGGACGCTTCTTCTCTTCTGCGCGTTGATTAACGTACCCAACGTAACCTTCTTCTGGCTCAGCTCGGCGATGCCGACTCCAGAGAGTTTCTGGCTGATTACGACGATCATCTGTATCGAAAAGTTCGGCTACGGCTTTGGCGCTGTGGCCCACATGTATTACATGATGAGGCAGATCGCCCCCGGGCCGTTCAAGACGGCACACTACGCCTTTGCAACGGGCACGATGGGGCTCTGCAATTTCCTCACGGGCTTCTTCAGCGGCCAAATCCAAGAAGCTGTCGGATACCAGACCTTCTTCGCAATTGTCTTGGTTTGTGCCATCCCGGGTCTCTTAGCCGCATGGTTTGCGCCATTCGTTCACAACATGAAAGAAGACGCCCCCGTGCAGCCCGAACAGGCCACGGCCTAACACGTAATACGTACACCAGGCACGGTCGTGCAGCGCCGGACGCTTCACGCGCGTGCGACGGCAACCGGTGATGTCTGCAACATCGGTTGCCGTCAGTGTTTCCCAGCTCTTCGCTTACGTCCCGTCGCAGCCGCTCGCTTACGTCCCGTCGCAGCCGCTCGCTTACGTCCCGTCGCAGCCGCTCGCTTACGTCCCGTCGCAGCCGCTCGCTTACGT